>NZ_JAUBTS010000033.1:8688-72288 GCF_036705105.1 Microcoleus sp. B9-D4 | reverse complement strand
GCGATTGAAATCGCCGTGTCGTTTTCCTCTCAGGGCTGAAGCCACTGAGTTTCCCACTTACCGAGTATTTTTTATGAATCCTGAAATTTTCAATGCAGCCTTTTTGTCCTTTTCCCTAATTTTCGTGGGTATAGGTGGAGGCTTCCTCCTGCTCAAATTGCAAGGCGGCGAAGAATAAGTTTTTTTCAACCAATCCATCAGAAGCCTTCTACCTTCTGCCTTCTAGAGTCTACTTGCTGCCGAAAGCAAGCCTTCTGGCGAATATCTCAAGCCTAAAATGAGAAAATTTCAGGTTTTTGTTAAGTTTTTATAAAAAACTTAACAAAAACCTGATACCATCTTATTGAAAGTTTAAGATTCATAATTAATCCCTAGATGACTTTATTGATTTTAGGTGCCACCGGCACTCTCGGCCGCCAGATAGCCCGCCGCGCCCTAGACGAGGGCTACCAGGTGCGCTGTTTAGTCAGAAGTTACAGAAAAGCTGCATTTTTGAAAGAATGGGGCGCTGAACTCGTACCGGGGAACCTTTGCCAGCCAGACAGTCTGCCTCCGGCCCTAGAAGGCGTCAGTGCTATTATCGATGCAGCAACAGCAAGTGCTGCCGATTCTGTCAGCATCAAAAGAGTAGACTGGGACGGAAAAGTATCGCTGATCCAAGCAGCAGCAGCAGCAGGCATCAAGCGTTACATATTCTTTTCCTTTCTCGACGCGGAGAAATATCCCCAAGTCCCCTTGTTGGAAATTAAGCGCTGTACCGAATTGTTCTTAGCAGAATCCGGTCTAGACTATACAATCTTGAGACCTTGCGGCTTTTTACAAGGACTGCTGAGTCTGTATGCAATGCCGATTTTGGACAATCAGGCAGTCTGGCTGCCCAACAAGCCATCCGCCCTGGCATACATGAACACTCAGGACGTTGCTAAATTTGCCGTCCGGGCCCTTTCCGTTCCTGAAACCGAGAAAAAAAGCTTTCCGGTGGTGGGAAATCGCGCTTGGGATGCTGACGAAATCGTGCGGTTGTGCGAACGGCTGTCAGGGAAGGAAGCAAAAATTACGCGCACCCCAGACGTATTGTTGCAGGCTACTCGTAAATTAGCTACCTTCTTTCAGTGGAGTTGGAACGTAGCTGACAGATTGGCTTTTTCAGAAGTTTTGGCCGCCGGAAAACCCTTGAAAGCTCCGATGGATGATGTTTACAGTGTCTTCGGAATCGACCCCAAAGAAACTACTACTTTGGAGTCTTATCTCGAAGAATACTTTAATCTGATTATGAAGAAGCTCAAGGAAATAGAGTACGAGCAGCTTAAGACTAAAAAACGGAGTAAACAAAAAATGCCCTTTACATTTTAAAGTGCCGAAAGCTGGGATTATATACAACGACGTTAAACCTGTGGCTTGTCGCATCGCCGCAGAGTTGGAAGACAAGCTGACTGCCCGCGGCTGGGAGGTTTGCTCGGTTTCTGGTTCGGGAGGAATTCTGGGCTATTCTAGCCCCGATCGCCCCCTGTGCCACACTCAGATCGAACAACTCGTCCCCCCCGGTTTTGACAGCGACATGGAGTTTGCAGTGGTTTTGGGTGGCGACGGTACGGTGCTGTCGGCATTTCGCCAAGTCGCTCCGATTGGAGTGCCGCTGCTGACTGTCAATACCGGTCACATGGGCTTTTTAACAGAAACTTACCTGAACTTGCTGCCGCAAGCTTTGGAAAAGGTAATCGCCGGAGAATACGAAATCGAAGAAAGATCGATGCTGGCTGTGCGGCTGTTTCGAGAAAACGACTGCCTCTGGGAAGCCCTTTGTCTCAATGAAATGGTGCTGCACCGGGAACCCCTGACTTGTATGTGTCATTTTGAAGTGGCGATCGGGCAACACGCCTCTATTGACATTGCCGCAGATGGAGTCATCATCGCGACTCCCACAGGATCGACGGCTTACGCGCTGTCTGCCGGCGGGCCTGTGATCATTCCCGGAGTGCCGGTGTTGCAGTTGCTGCCTATTTGCCCGCATTCAATGGCTTCGCGGGCTTTGGTGTTTTCCAACACCGAGCCGATCAAGATTTTGCCGGCGAGTCCGACCCGCCTGGTAATGGTGGTAGATGGTAACGGCGGATGTTATGTTCTGCCCGAAGATTGGGTGCAAGTCGAGCGAGCTCCGTACCCAGCCCGCTTTATTCGGGTGCAATCTTTTGAGTTTTTCCACATTTTGCGGGAAAAATTGGGCTGGGGCTTGCCTCACATTGCTAAACCGAGTTCGGTTGAGTTGCCTTGATATTTGTTGGTAATAAGCGGAGGGCTAAAGTCCCGTCAATCGATTTTAGATTTTCGATTTTAGATTTTCGATTGACCCCACGGATAAATGCGGGGGCTTGAGGATTTTCGATTTTCGATTTTGGATTGATTCCACGGATAAATCACGTGGCGGGTACCATCAAGAAATTCGTGGTCACTTCGGCTACGCTCAGTACGTCGCCTTTTAGGGCGGCTTTTTCTTTGTTTTTGGGCAGGATAAAGTTTGATCGGAATCTCCTACGGAATCCTTAATTCTCGATCGAGATTCCGAATCATCTCCAAACTCAGGCAGCGTTTATGATAGATGTATTCTCGTACTTCTGGGAGTTTAAACCATGTCTCTCGCTGAGTTAATACCTTTGGTGAACAATCTGAGCCAGTCAGACAAATTATCACTCTTCAAACTCCTAGCAGTGCAAATCCCAGACGCTGAACTACAAGTCATCTTTTCTGCATCAGAGTATCCAGTTCGATCGCTCTACGATGCAACGGAAGCGGCAAACATTATGATGCAGATGATTCGAGACGATCGAGAGGCATCTACTCATGCCTAGTTCGATCGAGTTTCCCTTTTCTGACGATGAAGCATTACCCACGATTCCCATCACTCTGATTCATGCAGGCTTTTCTGTCTCGGCGAATGCACTGCTAGATACTGGGTCTGCGGTCAATCTATTACCTTATGACATTGGTCTGCAATTGGGTGCAATTTGGGAGGAACAAACTGTCCGCTTGCCATTGGCAGGAAATCTGGCAACGGTTGAGGCGCGGGGTGTATTTGTAGATGTTCAAATTGGGAATCTGGAACCCGTTCGCCTAGCATTTGCTTGGGCACAAGCCTCTCAGGTTCCATTAATTCTCGGGCAAACCAACTTCTTTCGAGAATTTGATGTTTGTTTTGTGCGATCGCGAGGCACGATCGAAATTATTCGCTTCTAATAAGCATCGATGCAGAACTCGGAGTTTTATTTAGCTTAACTCTCGATCGAGATTCCGAACCATCTCCAAAGTGAGGCAGCGTTTGCGAGATAGCGTTAGTACACAGGGACATTTTGGTTTAACATCCCACCCATTACCTATGCCCCATTCCCTAAACCACCGCTGCGATCGAGAAAATCAGTAATCTCCTGTTCATGGGTATGCTCCTACACTTTGAATTTTTTACAACTTCAATCCAACGGCAGCCCGACTTTTATCAATAAGCCGGGAATACAACAAATTGAACAGCACCCTTTAGGAGTTTATATTTTTTCCACAATAAATACAATGTTTTTACGTAAATTCATTAAATCTTTACAATGTATTTGATTACAACTAACTCATGATTATCAACTATACCCTAACCAAGATTTAGCGGGCTAACGTTCCCGCTCACCGGACGCAGATGAACTTTGCATCTCACCGATAACTCGACTTCGTTCCGGTGCAGCGGGATTGTTATGCTGTGCCAACTTCAACTTTCACCAAAGAACTCTAGAATCCTATCCATAAAGTTCTGCTTCCAAACTTCTTGTACTCTCTCAACCAGCCAATCATCTAAACTATTAATTTGGCTACCATATTGGTCAAGTACATCATCTCTGTAGCCATGCCCTTGACCCCACCTATTTTGAGCATAATCCCAAAATTCATTAGAGTAAGTTTGGGGAGCAAGACTATCTTTGATACAGCAGCAAATTTCTTGCCCGATCTCAATAATAAATTTCTCAAAATATTCATCTATTTGTTCGCTTAAAATTTTCATGACGGGTTTAAGCCCTGATTGTTCTGAGGCATGTTTCTCAACCAACTCAACAGCACCTATAATCTCTGCCTTTGACTCACGAAGCCTGTCCCTAAGTAATACTTCTGCAACAGTAGAACCATCGAAATAAATATCTATATCTCGCAGATCATAGGTGCCAAACCTATTATTTATTGCACGAAAAACCATCACATGATAGCTTTTAAGATGATTCTTATATCTATTCTCAAAATTACTCAAAAACTCTGTCTTTTCATGAGACTCAATAGTTTTTTTTAGATCGTTTATTAATTTTTCCTCTTGGGGGCTTAATCCTCCTCCACTTTTGATGACTTGAAAAATGTCTTCATAATTTTTTGCTTCTTGAAGTAAGGCTCTCTCTCTTCTAGAAATTAAATCATTGATAGCATCTAACAGTTCAATTCTTGCATCAGAAACATCATCCTTTTCATACTGAGGTTTCAGGATATGTTCCTCGTCGTAGAACTGAAGAGCATCATAGAAGAAAATATTCTCTAGCAAGAACTTGATGTTCTCTCTTGCAAAAGCATCATCGATCTGATTTTTTCTAACCTTAATTCCCTCGTCTCTATCCTCTACTTTTCCATCTAAGTTGACGACATCTTCAGGTTCGCCCTTTCGAGGCAGAACCAGTAATGCTACTTTTGTATCAATATCTCTCGATTCTCGCGTTAGGTATCTCTTCAGAAGCTCGCTAACATTACTTGGAGCAGCTAGAAATTGTTCCGCAAACAGACAGATTGAATTGTCTTGGTTACGGATGTAATCAGACAGATCTTTTCTATCTCTGGCATCATCCATACCTCTTGTGTCAATGATTGATCTGAAGCGAGGATATTTATTAAATTCAATTAGTTTATTACTAACACCCACATAAATTCTCTTGGGCAAAGAGAATTTATCCATTTTTCCAAGATTCAAATTGCTAAAGTTATGACGCAACCACTTTCTCTCATCTTCTACACTTTCAAAATCATCGAGAGATTCTAAACGGGTTTGATTTCTGCGTGATAAATTTGCTCTTTCAAGAACGGACTTTAAAAAGCCATCAAGATTTTTTTTATATGACTGGGCAAGTTCAGATGCTTTATCTACACGCTTTCCTTCAATCTGAGAGTCTCGAAGATCAGTGATATTTCTAATGGCTCTTAGCAGTTCAGCAGGTGGTAGGCCAGTTACTTCTGAATTTTGATCATGTTCCTTATTCCAGAAGTAGATACAGACTTCTCGGATAAATTCTTTAACTTCATCATCACTGTATGGCTCTATCTCAAGGAAGCTTCTCTTGGACATTGAGGGCTGTATGACAACTTCACAAATAGTTGTCCTCCCTGATCCCGTAGATAGCAGTTCACTAATCTTATTGACAGTCTTTCCGGTTTTACCAACAGTTTTTTCTTCTTTGTGAAACAGATTAAATAGATGACATATAGCTGTAGTTTTACCAACGCCTATTTTCCCAATAAAAACCAAATTATAATCTTGTATTTCGAGCAGTGCTTTCATTCTTGCTAGACGCACCGAAATGCTTTTAAGCGAGTTTATCGAGCAGCGAGTTTTAATAAGAAAATTAACACTCTTCTGACCTTTTATATTTCTCTCTAATATCTCAATCTCAGACTCTATCCGTCCCTTTAGGCTTTGGACAAATTGTATGCTCATATACAAAACTCTTGAAGTGCAAGACTAAACCCCGACTACTCTGACAATAGAGCAGATGCTTTTATTCCCAAATGCGTAGAAATTGGCTCATTATGATTTTCCGGGCAGCAGTAATTTTGGTACGGCATAGCTCAGTGATTGAGCAGCATAACTTATAATTATATCGCAGTTGCGGTACAATACTGAGTATAGCCGTATAATACCGCAGATTGACGATGTATGTCAACTCCTTCTTACTCCCCATCAGAATCTCCTTTCCTCGATCGAATTCGCCACACGATTCGACTCAATCACTTAAGCCGTCCTAATTAAAAAAGCTATCTTTATCCCAAACTATTGGGTCGATCGTTGCTTTCATTCCCACATCAAAGGACGTGAAGCGAATTTGGGAAAATATCGCTCAAACGATTCGGCAACTTGGGCGACAAGTTTTCATCAAAAAGTAATTTCATGCCGATAAGGTCGCGGTCATAAACCGACGCTCACGGTCAGCAGCATAAGCTATACAAGCTTTTAAATCTTCTCGCGTCAAATCGGGAAAATCGTCGAGAATTTCTGCTTCAGTCATCTCGGAAGCCAGGTACTCAAGCACTTCATAAACCGTAATTCGCAAGCCGCGTACACAAGGCTTACCACCGCGTTTATTTGCTTCGATCGTGATGTGGTTTCGGTAGTTCATAGTTTAATATGGGATTTTTAGCAGATTAGTTTAGAGAACAGATTTCAGTCCAAGACGATCGACGAATGGAAGAAAGTCCCGATCGCCAAATAAGAATTAGTGATTGTTTTCGATAATAGCATCCATCAGAAAAGCCGCGATCGCCCCTAGACACAGGGCGATACCAACGTTTTCATACCAGAGAACGACGGGTTCAAATCACCTATTTCGAGGGACTGAGTTCCACAGCATCGGTCTTTGCAGTTAACTCAACCTTTAGCGTAGAAGCTGCCTGCATCGCATGGGGACTGACTAACGAGAATTGTGCAGTCGGCTGCTGACAAGCCACCATTGTTTTCACGTGTTCCATTTCATCATCCCGAATGGCAACAAACACATCATAGAGATTGTCGATCGTTGGACGACGGAATACATTAGCACTGCTTGTTTGAAACTCCTCAAACATATACAAATCGCCATCTCGATAGTATTGGATAGCGACATCTGGTGCGGGCTGTTGCTTGAGAGCTTCAGCTTCGGCATTGAGGAACTTGTCGTAGCTGGCATAGGCGTGTCCCTCTACAAGTTCCATGAAGTTGTAGGCAGATTTGGACGACACCATGTAGACCAAAATGATAATCCAGTAGTAAATGAGTGCAGTGGCTCGTGCTAGAAGGCGATCGACCCAAAAGCTCGATCCTCCCAGTGATTCCATAATCAGCAGATGATGTAGTTCATTCCACGACTCCGAAAAGTGGATTTTTAACCAATCAGCCTTTCGCCACCAGCCCAAGGTTTCATAGAGGTGAAGTACCGATAGATAAGAGAAATAAGGAACACGAGCCACGGTTTCTAGTACATAAAACCGAGGATAAGGGCGATCGGCATAAACTACATTGATCACAAAAACGAGAATACCAACTAAGAAACGAATCATTGACTGAATCCTCAATAAATACCAAAGATAATTTGAACAATTGAGCAACTAATGACTGACAACCGGAATCTCAGCCGCAATGGTTTCGAGGGGTTGGGCTTGAGTAGGCTGTTGGAAAATAGCCACGATCGCTTTAATCACGCAAAAGACGAGGATCAATGCACCAACCGAGAAGACGATATCCCCAGGGATGCGTAGCCAAACTGTCCACTGCATCCATGCCGAACCAATGACTTCAGCACTGCGAGCGTACCAAGTGCCATGATTAACGGATTGCACCAATTGATAAAAACCATTAGGAATCAGTCCTAAAACCATCATCATGCCTAGACCAACATTGATCCACCAGAAGGATAAATTGAAGTTTTTCTCATCCCAAGCGCGATCGGGAGTGATTTCACGCAAGGCAAAGAGCATCAGGGCGATCGCAAGGGAGCCATAGACCCCAAATAGTGCCGAGTGAGCATGAATGGGCGTGGTATTTAGTCCTTGGCAATAGTAGAGGAAAATCGGTGGATTGATTAAGAAACCAAAGACACCTGCGCCAATTAAGTTCCAAAAAGCAGTGGCAATAAAGAATTTTAGTGGTACTCGATAAAATCCTTGCGCTTCTTGGGATAGCTTCATCGACTTCACCACTTCAAAGCCAATTAAGGTCAAGGGAACGACTTCTAAGGCTGAAGCAACGGAACCCATCGACGTAATGAATACAGGTGTTCCTGCAAAGTAGAGATGGTGTAACGTGCCGATTACGCCACTACCGAGATAGAGAATTGTCGTCATGTAGGTGGCTCTCAGGGCTGATGAGCGCTTTAGAAAGCCCAATTCGCTACATAGATAGGCGATCGCTACAGTCGCAAATACCTCGAAGAAGCCTTCTACCCATAAATGCACGACCCACCAACGCCAATATTCAGCAATGCTCAAATGGGTGTGATTGTTGTACATCAACCCTGACGCATAGAACAGGGGAATCGTAATCGCACTGTAGAGAAAGAAGTGATTCAGTCCCGTTTTATCGCCTTCCGCCTTGAGTGCAGGCTTGAGGGCGCGGTACATCAGCCAGAGCCAAAACACCATGCCACCAATCAGCAATAATTGCCAGAGGCGACCAAGTTCTACATATTCATAGCCCTGATGTCCAAACCAGAAACTATTGTCACCGCCGATAATGCCTTGGACACTAGCCCAAGATCCGATTAAGGAACCAACAACAACGACAGTCAAAGCCACTAACAAACCGCCATTGCCCCAAGCTTGCAACTTCGGTTCATGTTTGCCAAACCTGGGCGCGAAATATAGCCCTGCGGCGAGCCAACAGGTGGCAATCCAAAATACTGCTAGCTGTAAATGCCAAGTCCGTGAGGCGGCATAGGGTAAATATTTCTGAAGTGGCACACCATAGAAGCCATCGCCTTCTACCGCGTAATGGGCTGTGACCATTCCCATCAACATTTGCACCAAAAATAAAGTCATAGCAACCCCAAAGAAGAGGGTGGTGACTTTTTGGCTAGGTGTGGCAAGGCGAATCAGGGGGCGATGGGCGACAGCGATTACTTCTTCGCTATCTTCTTGGGTGATGTAAACAAACAGAAATACACCGATCGCCGCAATCAGCACAATCACCGACACAATTGACCAGATCAAGAATTGAGCCGGAGCCTGATTGCCAATCAAGTCATCGTGGGGAAAGTTGGCGGTATAGGAAAATGGTGCATTCGGGCGATCGGCGGCGGCGGCCCAAGCTGTCCAAGTAAAGAAAGCAGTGACATTACGGATTTGCGTATCGTCAGTAAACCAACCGCTAGGAATGGAATGAATCTTAGAACCTTGGGATAGTAACGTTTGATAACTATCAAAAACCTTGCTTAGTCCCTTAGTTTGAGCCGCAGTGAGGGTTAAGGCTCCTGTCTCTGACGCATAGCGATTAGTTTTAAATTCTTGCTGTACCTGCGCTTGGAGGGTAGCGCGATCGACTGCCGATAAAGCCTGTAAATCGGCTTCACTAAAATCAGGATTGCCATTATGCAAAATTCCTGCCGTTGCTAAGCCCCAACGGTGTAAAACATCGGCAGTCCAGTCGGGTGCTAAATAACTGCCATGCCCCCAAATACTACCAATATGTTGCCCCCCACGACCTAGATAGGTCACTTGCCCAGATTGAATATTCTCCTGAGTTAGAATGATCTCCTGTTGTGGAGAAACCACTGTCGCGGGAATCGGTGGTGCATTTTTATAAATCGCCGATCCTGCAAAGATCAGCACTGAAAAAGTGACGATGCAAATTAGCACAAGCCAAGCGGGTAGGCTAATTTGACGGGGACGAGCGCGGGCTGTCACCACTTTGTCAAAGGTTGGGTTTGCCATAAAGCCATAAATTCGGTTTTAAAGTACCTATGACATACCATAGGAGAATAGAACCTAATAATGCTTTGACTTAAGTCAAAAAGAACCTTAAAAAATGCTCAAGTACGTTTATATTGTCTAGCTCGGCGCTTTGTTCCAACCATCCTCACTACCCTAAACGATGTTAAATAGAGTCGATTTGAGCAACTGGTTACAAAACATTCTAATTTTTCAAGGATTATCAGCAGAGCAACTGATTCCTTTAGCTCAGATCGCTCAACTGCAAACTTTTGGAAAAGATGAGACAATTTTCCATCAGGGCAGTGAAGCAACTGGGTTTTTCATTGTCCAAGCTGGTCGTGTCAAGGTATTTAAGACTGCATCCAATGGGAAAGAACACATTTTACATTTATTAAAAAGAGGCGATTACTTTGCCGAAGTTGCCACCTTTGATGGCAAAGCTTTTCCAGCTTCTGCGATCGCATTGGAATCCACAGAATTAATCTTCTTCCCTCGGTTAGCTTTTCTGGATTTACTTCATCAATATCCTGCGCTCGCCATCAATATGCTGACAAGTTTGGCAACCCGTTCGCGTAAATTGGCACAGATGGTGGAAGATCTGTCGTTTAAAGAAGTGCCACAAAGATTAGCGGCTTATTTATTAGATTTGAGCGGTCGCGCTAATGGTGATCAAGTTATTAATCTAGATGTTACTAAAACTCAGCTAGCTGCTATTTTAGGGACGATTTCTGCTACCCTTTCTAGGGCATTCTCGCATCTCCACGATAAAGGATTAATTACGATCAATGGTTCTCAGATTGAGTTATTGGATCGCGAGCGGCTACAAGCGTTGAGTCAGAATGTAGAGTTGGGCGATCGCTTTTAGATCATGAATTTTGGAGTTTAGGTCACGGAAAAGTTATTCCACATGGGATTTATGATTTTCAACAAAACATAGGATATATAACATTATGAAACAGTAAATATGCCAGTGAATTGGCGTGTGAGGCTTTAAAAGATTGGTGGAATAATCATGGAAAAACTACCTACCCTAACGCTAATTCGATTCGGTGTATTATGATAAAGCAAGCAGCGATAAATTCTCGTCTTCACAAAATAATTTGATCGCGTTAAAGTTCCGACGTAGCAAATTTTCAATTTGCAATGTCGAACAGTTTCCAAGGCAAAGCCAAATAACTTTCGGTGGGTTCCCAAATACTAAGCTCAGGTCGTGCATATCCGCGTCTTTCGAGACAATCATCAAATTATTATCTTTTGCATAATCCCAAACTATTGGGTCGATCGTTGCTTTCATTCCCACATCTCGAACGTGAAGCGAATTTGGGAAAATATCGCTCAAACGATTCGGCAACTTGGGCGACAAGTTTTCATCAAAAAGTAATTTCATGCCGATAAGGTCGCGGTCATAAACCGACGCTCACGGTCAGCAGCATAAGCTATACAAGCTTTTAAATCTTCTCGCGTCAAATCGGGAAAATCGTCGAGAATTTCTGCTTCAGTCATCTCGGAAGCCAGGTACTCAAGCACTTCATAAACCGTAATTCGCAAGCCGCGTACACAAGGCTTACCACCGCGTTTATTTGCTTCGATCGTGATGTGGTTTCGGTAGTTCATAGTTGGAATTTTTGAGAATCTCCTCGTTTGAGGTTTGGCGAAAAGATTAGATATACTAGCTTGTTACATGGGCGCGCCATCGAATAATTGTATGCCAGTTGCGGTACAATACTGGATAGAATCGAGTAATACCGCAGCTCGATCGTGTATGTCAACCCCTTCTTAATTATATTTTAGATGAGAGTCGATCGCACACTTTCGACGATCGCAAAAATCGAGACATTCATCAGAACTTCTTCACGCACGAATAACTGTAACGGTTCGCCCCATTGGTGTCAGATGAATTTCAGTATTCAGTCGTTCTTCTAACTCCGGTGCATTATCTCTGCGATCGAATATCACCAACCACCCTTCATCTTGTCCCAATCGAGCCAAATATCCATCTAACTGTTCCAAACCTTTACTCAACGGATCGACTTTCCGAGTGCGCCAAACCTTCAGTTCAATTCCCAATGTTACCTCACCATAACGCAAACATAAATCCATTCTGTCGCGTCCGATCGCATATTCTCTCTCCAACGTTCCGCCACCATTAATCACCCGATGCAGAAATGCCATCAACACTAAATGAGGGGCTATTTCGGGATAAGATGCACTTTTGAGTAACGGTTCGCCATGTTGCAACCAAAAGGCTAGAAACGCTTGCAGAAGTGCCTCGGTTATCAGTTCACCGCGATCGTTCAACCAACTCGGACTGATAATCGGTAAACTATCTTGCGGCCCTTGCGCCAAAACTCGCGGCAACACTTCTCGATAAATCGGATTGGCGATGACTAAACCCCCGGCTGGATCTCGTTTGAGCAAGCCCAAATCTAGGAGATATTGGCGATCGTCATTAGAAGATTCTGGCAATTCTCGTCCGGCTAGCATCGGCTCGATAATGGCTTTGACTCGGTTTTCTCGCAGTCGTTCTGCCAAACTATCTAAATGCGTATCTTGTCGTTTTATGAGAATTTCTTTAGCTGATAAAATATGTTGTGGTGTAATTTCTATAGATTCATCGGTCACTAATTCTTCTACAATTTCCTTAGCTAAAGCATTCACTAACCAAGGTTGTCCCTGAGTCAGTTCAAAAGCTAAGGCTACGGCTTCAGGTGTAAAAACTTGTCCGGTATCTTCGGTATGTTGCGCGTAGAGTTCCGCGACTTCTGAGGCATTAAAATCTCTGAGAGTAATCGATCGCACTTTAATATTAAACGGACTGGATGTATTGAGTCGATCGCTTCCCCCCGCAGCCACTTTGTAATCGCGAACATCCCGCAAACCAATTAAGCCCACCGATTGCGGAAACGCTTTCGGGCGATTGGGATAACCATCGCGCAGTTGGCGCAGAATAGAAATCAAAGCTTGGTCTTGTAGTGCGTCAATTTCATCGATGAAAACCACCAAAGGACGAGGAGAAGATTGTGCCCACAGGCTGAGTACATCGCCGATTTGCTGTCCCGGTTCCGACGAGGGCCAAGCAGGAGGCTGCAATTCTGGGGGAAGTCGAATCGAAATCGCCCGTCGCCAAGCACCGAGAATGGCATCCTCTGCACCCGCAATGTCTTGACTGAAGGGTGCGCCGACTTCTACCGACAGCATCACGGCTGTATATTGTCCGCTTTCGGTGAGTTGTTTGGCTAACGCCAGCATAGCGGTGGTTTTCCCCACTTGCCGGGGTGCATGGATGACGAAATAGTTGCGTTGAGCGATTAACCGTTCTAAGCTTGGTAAGCGTACCGTGGGCGACAGTGCGTAATGAATGTCTTCTTGGCATGGGCCAGCAGTATTGAACCAACGTGGCATAGGTTAACTGGGGCGAATGGGGCTGCTCTCAGTTTACTGTACTGTTATTGGAATGGCGTTCTGGTTGTTCAGCGGGGGTTTGTAGCGACTCTCGGTACCCGATGAAACTCTCTTAGAGCGAAAGTCGTGCTCGATTCTTGATTCAAAATACCTCTTGCAAAAATAATTAGGACGGGCAAGATGCCCATCCCACAAAATTTATTTTTTCTTGTGGGATGGGCATCTTGCCCGTCCTATCAATTGATGAAAAGGATTTTTTGCAAGAGGTCTAAAGAACGGAAGAACCCCAACTGCCAACTGCCAAAGTTTCACTCTTCTACGCGATCGCCCAATTCTGCCAAACGAGTGCGAGACAGCCACCATTTCGGCTGCACTTTGACAAATAACTCCAAATATACTTTCCCTTCAATTAACTTTTGAATCTGTTCTCGCGCCGCACTGTCGATCGACTGTAAGCGGAAACGATATAACTCAAATGAGTGACACTCCAATGTGTGAACTAACACAAGTGTCACTATAAAAAGCGACTGTGAAGCCATCGAAGACAGCAGTTATACCTGAAATATCAAATGAAAACACTCGAATTCACAGAGGATTCCTATCATGTTTACAGAAGAAAAAACTCTCAATAACCAAGCTATCGCTGTTGTCGCCGATACTACTTCTCAATCAACTCTTGCAGTTGCTGAAGCGTCTGAACTGAGGAAACCTACTTTAAAACGGGGTTCTACAGGTCAAGCTGTCAAAGAACTACAACAGCTTCTATTTCATTGGGGATATTATTTCGGTGCGATCGATGGTATTTTCGGCGTCTATGTTGAAAACGCCGTCAAAGGCTATCAACACCGCGTCTTTTTAGCTGAAGATGGGATTGTCAGTCCTCTAACCTGGCAAGCACTATACTCTGGTGCACCTGTGAATATGCCGACTCTCATGATTGGTAGTTCTGGTAATGCTGTCAAAATTGTTCAGAATGTCTTGAAATTGAATGGATACTATTTCGGTTTTGTTGACGGATACTTCGGGGTTATGACCAAAGTAGCGGTGATCCAGTTCCAAACGATTAAGGGTTTACCAGCCGAGGGAATTGTCGGGCCGAGAACTTGGCACGCTTTGAGCAAGTTACCGCACTAAACAACGGTATATCTCACTTGTATAGGACTTACGTGCCGACTCTAATTGTAGGGTGTGAAAATCGCACCTTACAACTACAGGTAGTGTAGTTTCTCAGTTATTGCGTAAGTCCTGTTAGTTAAGCTTTAATCATTTATGAGGTTAATCAAATGACACATTCTGCTATCCTTGAAGCTACAGCAAATTCTGCTGAACACGGACAAGAGCTGGCTGAATTTTTGCAGGAAGATAATGGACACTACTCGGCAATGCGAGCGATGAGTTTTATTGCACTGATTGCAGCGATCGCGTTTGGCGCAATCACAATAACTAGCAAAAATGCTGATGGCAAATACATTACAACTTCTTTTTTAGTTGCAGCTTTTGCACCAAAAGCTGTTCAAAAATTTGCCGAACGTCCTTAAAGAGTTGACGGTTGACTGTTGACTGTTGCGGGCGGAGTTTTTAGGACAATGATTTAAACTGAGATGTTGCACCATTCTCAATTACTTGTTTAGGAACAGGCATCTTGCCTGTTCCACAAGAAAATTCACTCTTTGTGGAACAGGCATCTTGCCTGTTCTTGAGAATGGTGCAAGATGTGAGTTTAAACTGAACTTCTGCCTACGAGGGGAAGTTCAGTTGTAAAATCTCTCAACGATCGCCCTTATTTGCTCCATCAGTTCGCTTTACTCTTCCACCCGATAGCCCAATTCCGCCAAACGAGTGCGGGACTGCCGCCACTTCGGCTGCACCTTGACAAATAACTCCAAATATACTTTGCCTTCAATTAACTTTTGAATCTGTTCCCGGGCCGCACTGCCGATCGACTTGAGCATACTGCCGCTTTTACCGATTAAAATACCTTTTTGGGAATCCCGTTCGACGTGAATTGTCGCCAGAATGCGCGTAATTTTTGCTTCTTCTTGAACTATGTCGATCGCAATTGCTACAGAATGCGGCACTTCTTCTCGCGTCAGCAGCAAAATCTGTTCCCGAATCAATTCGCCCATAATAAAACGTTCCGGCTGGTCAGTCACCAAATCTGGCGGATAATAATAAGGCCCAACCTCCAAATGTTCGATTAACAATTGTTGCAGCGACTCGACACCCTCGCCCGTGAGAGCGGAAAATTTCACTACAGGCCACTCAGGATTGACAATTTGCTCGTAAGTTCGATCGATCAATACGGAATCCTCCGGTTGTTCGTCCAACTTATTCATCCCCAAAATCACCGGAACTTTGCAATTGCTGAGAATTTCGATAATATATCGATCGCCCCCTCCCGATTCCACGGAACCATCCACCACAAACAGCACCACATCCACCGACTGAATCGCGGTGCGGGCATTCTGCACCAAAACCTTGCCCAATTCGTGATGTGGCTTGTGAATTCCGGGAGTATCTACAAAAATAATTTGTGCTTCCGGTGTCGTTAGGATGCCTCGCAGCCTGTTACGCGTCGTCTGAGACACCGGCGAAGTAATCGCAATTTTCTGCCCCACCAACTGATTCATCAGCGTTGATTTTCCGACATTCGGGCGTCCGACAATACCCACAAAGCCCGATTTGTAACCCGCCGGAGCCGCGGGAACACCCATAATGCCCGATACGTCGATAAATTTACTATCTTCCACTAAAATCACCTATTTTCAAGCCCCTTCTCTGTCTATTGTCGCCTGAAAATACTCAAACGCCCATCGATGCACTGTAGCATCTTTCTCGCCCTGGTATAGCGCGCCACACTCAAACCTCGATCGAGCCGCTTTCCCAGTGTTAAAACAGGATACGCGATCGGCAAAACTTGATATCTGAGACAAAATTTGATAAAGTTCCAATGACATCGCTCAAAAATGAATCATTCTGGTAAAACCGACTCCCAAATGCTGTAACAACTTCAGATGTGTAAATATCTAACTCAACTGAAACTTTTCTACAGTTTGTCAGGCCAACCAGTTTTAACATTTTTGAGAATGTTTGGTAATAAATTAGGTAAGTTGAACTCAAACTCAAAAGCTGAATATCATCAGGCGCTTTCTAAATAAAAGCTAGTGTATTTTGAGCATACCTAAATTAGTGCTAATCGTCATAAAGTTGAGGAGATGAATCAGATGAAATCGAAATTATTTTGGAGTTGCTGCACCGTTTTGGTAGCAAGCTTGCCTGTTTCCGCCTTGGCTCAAACAAGCCCTCCCACAAGCCCTGAAGCAGGTATTGACTACAAGGGTGGCTCGAAGAGATACCAGGTGCTACCGGGCAGAATCCAAGACAGAACCTTGCCCAAAGCCTTTGACTTTCCAATTATTACCAATGTTGGTACTGACACTAGCATCACCTCGGATTTCCTAATTACCGATCAGTTTCGCGCCCCAGCGGGTCGTACAGAATACACCGGAGCTCTCACCGCCTGGGCAGCATCAATCAGAGAATGTCTGGCCAAACAACCACTCTTAATTCGAGCCAGCACTAAGAACCCGATTCTGATTAATGGTAGAGTAGGCACGATCGTCAGAAACGCAAATAACCGTGCAGTTTGCAAATAAGCCAGCAATATCACAGGGGCTAAATTGACCGTAATTGCTGTAAGGGCGGGTTCACCAATATCTCCCATGCAAGCATCGATACAGTAAACCCGTCACCGCAGCGATATTGGGGTCAATCGAGGCCAGTTGATATAACTTCCGCTATCTTAAAGATAAAAACTAGAGAGTGTTTGTGAACAAAAAGAGCAATAGGAAACCTATTGCTCTTTTTGTTGGCGAAATTTCAATTAATATCTATTAGGACTTATATGATATCGGCTGAAACGACATCATACAAGAGGTTTGTAGTGAGGAATGCAAGTCCTTATCAAAGTTTAAGGACTTGCATTCCTCACTGCAAACGAGATAATTACGCAGAAACCAGCCTGTTTCCCAAAAATCCCGTGGAACCGGAGGGATATGGATTTTAACACCTGGTTTATGAAAGTTTGTCTGCGTAATTCACGATTTAGTAGCGCAAAATTCATGTGTACTCAGTAAAATTTCGCCATAATCAGGAATCCAAGCTAGCCACTGTTCTTCCGAAGATTCACACAACAGCCACGCTTCGTCAAAGCTGAATGCGGTTGGCGGATTGAACAATTTAACCCACATAGAAGGAGTCAATTTTGGTGCAGGTACGGCGCAGCCAAATTTTTCCCAGTCGCGGACACTGGCGAAGCTTCCGGGCGTTGGTTGGGATTGCCAAGTACGAATATCTGTTTGCAGTTGCATAACTACTCCTGTCTAGCTAAGAGTCTGCACCAGGGCGCGGTTGAAACAACCCAGAGCGAAGGCGCAGATAAACTTTGATTATGTAGTCTATGTTACCGAATTATATAGGCGAATGTGTAGGGTTGTAGCAAAAATTTACAATCGAGAGCAAAAAACTGGCTCAAAGCTGAAAAGGTCGATCGGCTAAGCTGTTTAGCATTTAAACTGCGTATTTCAGAGCCTGAAACCCTTTACTGGCATAGATAGCCTCTGAGATTTAAATGGTGAACAGCTTATTGTTGCGCTCGGCAACGATCGCCTACCATAGCAAACAACATCTGATTTATTCCAAAAATTCCCACATGAACCAAACTGCAAAATCCCAGTGGAAAACTCTAGACCGCTTTGTAGAGATCAACTCTCATTGGGTAAAACTAATCGCCGAACATCTCGAAACAACCGAAGGAAAAACAGTAGAATATTGGCGAGTAGAAAGAGCAGATTCAGTTGTAATCTTGACAATTCAAGCTGACAAATTGCTGTTTCCCCGACAGATGTATCGCCCCGGCGTGGCAGAATCAACCCTCGATTTTCCCGGAGGTCGCGTACCAGCCGAATCCACGCCAGCAGCAGCCGTTCCAGCTATAATCAAGAAAGAACTAGGCGTGACAGAAAGTGCGATCGCCCGCATCGAACCGATCAACACCATTGGCTGGGCGATAAACAGCTCATTCTCCAATCAAAAACTCTACGGTTTTGTGGCAGAATTGCACCCTACAGCAACAGTAAACCCCGAATTTATCGGTGCTGAATATCCTGTCACCCCAGACGGAATTCGCGACTTGCTCAAAAAATTAACTTGCCTCCAATGTCGAGCCTTACTGCTAGAATGGCAAAATCAAGTCGATTTTAGATTTTAGATTTTAGATTTTAGATTAGGAATTGTTTTCCGAGGGTCGCCGATTTTAAGTTGCTGAAAACCCAAATTACCGGAACTAATCATGCCTCTCAATAATGAAGTTGCTGTCGAATGCCTCGACGTGACATATCGCCTCAACCGCAGGCATTTAGTAGACAAACTTAATTTCAAAGTGCTGCAAGGAGAAGTTTTAGTATTGCTGGGACGCAGCGGTAGTGGCAAAACTACTACCATGAAATTGATTAACAATTTACTAACGCCAAGCAGCGGCGAAGTTCTTGTCATGGGAAAACCGACAACTCAGTGGAACCCAATTCAACTGCGCCGAAAAATTGGCTATGTGATTCAAGAAATCGGTTTGTTTCCCCATTTTACCGTGGAGCAAAACGTCGGTTTAGTGCCAAGATTAGAAGGTTGGGAGGGCGATCGTATTCAATCTCGCGTCCGGCAACTGTTAGAATTAGTCAACCTCGACCCCCAGCACTTCGCCAAACGCTATCCCCATCAGTTATCCGGCGGACAGCGGCAGCGGGTAGGCGTCGCCAGAGCACTGGCGGCTGACCCTCCGATATTGTTAATGGACGAACCGTTTGGTGCTTTAGACCCGATTACTCGTCTGGAATTACAGCGGGAATTCGGTCAATTACAGCAGCAACTTGGCAAAACTGTGATTTTTGTGACTCACGGCATTCAAGAAGCTTTTTTGTTAGCTTCTAGAATTGGTTTGATGCAAGATGGACGGTTGATTGAAGTGGCAACACCTGATGATTTTCTCAAATCTCAGCATCCAGAAGCTGGGGCATTTCTTGAATGTTTGCAAGTAGCTAAATTTGAATGATTTAGCAAAAATTTGATAATATAGTTTTAGTAACTAAGCTGATAATCAAACGATGCACAGTCTTTACGAGAGCGACTTCTATGCTTGGACGCAAGAACAAGCCAAGTTACTTCGCAAGTGTCAGTGGAGTCAACTTGACTTGCCAAATTTAATTGAGGAGATTGAATCTTTGGGCAAACAGGAACGTCAAGAACTTAGAAATCGTTTGAGCATTTTGCTGGGACATTTGCTGAAGTGGCAATATCAGCCTCAGCAGCGCAGCCGTAGCTGGCTGTCTACAATTCGAGTGCAGCGGCGGGATACTCAGAGACTGATACAGGAGAACCCAAGTCTGAAACCTTACTTGCAAGAAGCTTTGCAAGAAGCTTATCAAAACGGTAGAGATTTGGCAGTAGGAGAAACCGATTTACCTCTCAAAACATTTCCTCAAAACTGCCTTTATAGCTTAGACGAAATTCTGGACTCTCGCTTCTATCCTGGTGAACCAAGTCCTGAAATAGAAAATGATTTATAAGGTTGACAGCAATCAACACTAACCACTTACCCAATGATAATTTTTATCAACCGCTATGGCGCTGAGATAGTTCAGCGCGCCAGTGAACATTTATATTTAGTAACTGTTGCAATTTTTATCGCTATTATTGTGGGGATTCCCCTGGGAATTTTAGCCACCAGAAAACCCAAATTGAAAAAGCCAATTTTGGGATTGGCTAATATTATGCAAACAATTCCCAGTTTAGCTTTGTTTGGCTTGCTAATCCCGGTGCCGGTAGTGGGTGGAATAGGCGATCGCACGGCAATTATCGCCCTCACTCTGTATTCTTTACTGCCTATTATCCGCAATACTTATACTGGTATTGTCGGCGTCGATCCAGCGATTACGGAAGCCGGAAGAGGCATGGGAATGACTGATATGCAACTGTTATGGCAAGTGGAAATTCCCCTGGCGCTGGGCGTGATTCTGGCGGGCGTGCGAGTTGCCGCAGTAATTGCGATCGGACTCGCTACAATCGCCGCTGCAATTGGCGCGGGTGGCTTGGGGGTGTTTATTTTCCGTGGCGTTGCTACCGTCAACAATCAGTTACTTTTGGCAGGGGCAATTCCGGCCGCTTTAATGGCATTAGCTGCGGATTTTGGGCTGGGTTTCGTAGAAGCGCGCCTCTCGAAAAGTACCTTAAAAACTATTAATGAGGAGTAAAATCCTGAATACCTTCCGTCAGCGTTGTCACTCTCTGCTAACCAGAAGCATTCGCAGGATTCGCTATCAGATTGCGGATTTCATTTGAGTGTTCAATGTACTCTCGATCGCTCAAAACAGCTTGGCTTCCCTCCAAGGAAATAGCATCGGCCAAATCGATCCAAGAACGGCAACCGCCGTATTCAGGAATGTAGGGAATTTCGCGAATTTCTGCAAGGCGATAAGCCCGCAGCAATAAAATATAAATTGGCTGATTTTGTTTCCATTTCAGGCGATCGCTAACAAAATTTTCATTCCAAATATGGTAAGGAAATAGCGCAGTAATTGCCGGTTCCCAAGCTACCAAAAAAACATCAGTAATCTCCGCCCAACTGCCAATTCTAATAAGTTCTGGATGCCAACCAGATTCAACTGTCTTGACTTGATGTGCAAACTCCGGCTTTAATAAATCCGGCTGTTGGTGTTCAAAAGTTGGATACAGCAAAACCTGTTTGTCAGTGACATTGAACTGTCCTGCTTGCTCGCGAATTCCCCCCTTCCGCAACAGCACAATCGTTTGACCTTGTTCCAAAGCATTAACTGCTACATTCCATTCTTTCAGCGCCCTAGTAGTTGATTTCATAGGAATTGAGTTGGGTTTTAACAATAGTAACAAAAATGGGTACTTTCAAGCAAGTACAGCCATTTCTTCCTGTTAAAATTGGCGTAGTCCTGACTATGCAGGACTACCCTATTATTGCTAAATTCTCACTGCAAAAGATGCTGCTAATTCCCGTTCTGGTTCCATACCAACTGTAGGCGGCATGGAACGATTTGCTACTTGCTCGATCAGTTGTAGATGTTGCGGCAGCATTTTAGCTAAACTGTAGCGTTCGAGGGCGGTTTGACGGGCTTTGATGCGAATTTCTGCCATGCGGGTAGGATGGTCTAAAACTTCATCAATGCGATCGGCTACTTGTTTCGGTGAGAAGTAATCGACTAGCAAACCGTTCTCTCCGTCGCGGATAACTTCTCTGACTGGCCCTGTGTCGGAACCGATTACTAAACATCCGGTGGATAGAGATTCAATCATCGACCAAGATAGCACAAAAGGTCTGGTCAAATAAACGTGTACGTCGGATGCTTGAATTACTTTTAGATACAGTCCATAAGGTAGGGGCCCGACAAAGTGAACTCGCGATAAATCTAGGGGGACTTTTTTGAGCATATAGTCTTTGTAAGACTCGCCGTTGGGTAAAGAACGACCGTAACAAACTCTTTCTGAACCAACGATGACGACGTGACAGTTTGGGCGGCGTTCTTGTACATAGGCGATCGACTCAATGAATTCGGGAAAACCCCGGTAAGGTTCCATTCCCCGCGATACGTAGGTGACAATTTCATCAACGCCAGACAAGTCTAAGTTAGGCAAAATTAGTTTAGCACCGGGGTCGGGTTTGAAGTAATCGGTATCTACGCCGTCGTGGAGTGTGGATAATTTTTGTTGTAATTCTGGCGGAAATTGCGATCGCTGCCAATAAGTTGGTGATAAACCCCAATCGCAAGAGTATAAATCGATCAAAATCGGCGCATTTTTGATTCTAATTCTGGCCATATCGTCAACTGTTAAAGGTTCCGCTGGGTCGAAATCTGCGTCGGAACCAATAGCATGATAAAACCACTCGAAATAGCACAAAAGCGGCGTATTTGGAAAAGCTTCTTTGACAAACAATGTCGGCCCCCAACCGGAATGTCCGCAGATAATATCGGGTACGAAACCGTCTGCTTTGAGTTGTTCTGCCATTCTAAATACGGCTTGTCCGTAGATGACGGCACTTTCTAAAGGGCGGACGTATTGGTGAGTCTGCGCGTGGGGTTCTCGGCTGGGGGTAAATGCTGCTTTGCGAACGCCGGGAATGTTCCACTCTGGGCGCTCGTTTTTAGTACCGAAAACAATTTGATTTTTGGGATCTGCGCCTAAAGCCGTGATAATGTGGCGGTATTGGGCGGGGAAGTTGGGATGGAGAAATAATGCTTTCATTGTCAGTTGTCTGTTGACTGTTGACTGTTGACTGTTGTCTGTTGACTGTTGACTGTTGACTGTTGACTGTTGTCTGTTGACTGTTGACTGTTGACTGTTGACTGTTGTCTGTTGACTGTTGTCTGTTGACTGTTTTCTGTTGTTAGTTGGAATAAAATATTTTGATTCGGCTAAAAAGCTTTGGTTTTATTCATTGGGGGTTGGTGCTTTGCAGATCCAGACACAATCTCGCGGTACTGAAGATGTATTTTTCAGGATAATTTCATAGTTTAAATGATGGAGAAATTTTTCCATAATTGTATCAGTCATAACTGAAAATGCAGTGCCATCTCTGTGCCCTAGCAAGTTTTTGTCCCACTCGCTGGCGAATTTTTGCCAGCCTAATTCGGTGAAAATATTGGTATGGTGAAACACGCAAATTCGATCGCCCCGCAGCAGTTTGGGAATTCGAGTCAGGTAGTTGAATATATCTACCGGTTCTACGTGTACCATTGTATCGTAACAAAAGCAGACATCGGCTGAACTTGGAGCGATGCCGTCTAATGTTAAGCCGTCGAGTTTGACGTAAGAAACGCGATCGTCTCCCAAGCGCGATCGCGCCGCTTGCAGCATTTGACTGGAAATGTCGGCACAAATTAGTCGATCGCAGTATTTCAGCAGCAGCGAACCTGTTTTTCCGCCTCCGATACCTATTTCTAAAACCCTATGTTCTTTTTTGATGTACGGTGCAATAAATTGCTGTTCTATCAGCGCTTCGTATTCGGCTAGGGAGTTGGCGGCACCGGCAGCTTTACCTATCCATTCGTCGCCAATATGGGCAAGTTCGGCATTAGTTTTTTGCCACTGTTGGGCGTAACTGTCCCAGGCCCTTTCATAATCTACTCTTGGGCGATCGGTCATTTTTTCATCGTTCATTTTTGATTATTTTATAGTATTGATGGCTCAATTTTCAATATGTTCCGCAATTCTTGGCAAATTATATTAAATCCTGCCAAAAGTCTACGAGGTGAGTTACTGCCCTTCACTGGGGGGGACGCTGGCACTTTAAGATGACTAATGACGGCTGAAATATGCTTCGCAGAAAATCTCTGCATAAGCTTGAGTCATTTCCTCAAAAGTATTAAGTGAAGCCAAAACATATTTAGCGTTTTCAGCTAACTGCTGCCGCAAAGGTTTATCCTCCAATAAACTAATCAAAGCTGCCATTAACTCATCGGGGCGATCGGGCGTATAAAACAAACCATTAATTCCAGACCGCACTTGTTCTTTAATTCCAAAAACCGGCGATGTAACAATTGGTAAATCGCAGGCCATCGCCTCCAAAATCACTCTGGGAAAACTTTCGACGCGAGAAGTGCAAACAAAAATATCAGCCGCTTTGTAATATTTTCCCGTCTCCCCAGTTTCCGGGACTACTGTTACCCTTTGCCGCAACTCTTCTGGCAATTCCCCCACCAAATCGGCTAGTTTATTGCTGTAAATACTAGGGCGATCGCCCACAATAAAACACCTAATTTTATTGTGCCATTTCTCAGGTAAAAGTGAAAGTGCTTTCACTAAATCCTGCTGTCCTTTGCGTTCGCATACCGTTCCCAGCAGCAAAATTACCACATCTTCCGCTGCAACACCTAAAGTTTTTCTAGCCAATTCAGAGCTCTCCGAATTTTCCAGTTTGCTCAAATCTAAGCCGTTGTGAATCACGGTAAAATTGTGGTGGCTGTTGAGAGGCAAATACCTGTCCCGCGTGGCATCTGCCACAAAAATCACTTTGTAAGGAAAGCGAAAACACTCTAAAGCTCTCGCCGCAATCTCCGAACCAAACCTGTTAAAATAAGTTTGCCAAGGTTCGCTTTCGTGCACGTTCCACACCGTCGGAATTCCGATTTGCCGCGCTGCGTCAACTACAAAAAAGTTTTCTAAAGTATTGGCATACATTACATCTACTTTTAAACTTTCAATTTCCTTGCTAAAACTGCTGATAGCTTCATCGTAAGGATCGCGCTGATAGATGTGTTCGAGAGGATTGTCGCGCACGATTACTTCAATTCCCTGCTGTTCGTAAGCCTGTCGCAGGGGGCCGTCTGTTGTGCAAAGTACGATCGGCTTAATCACACCCTCAGCCGCTAATTTCACCGCAATTTCGTACTGATGTAGCGGCGCTCCAGTAAAATCCAGCGAATTGCTGCACATCAAAACTATAACAGGATGAATCAAATTCTCTGCTTCTGCTACCAACCAACCAGAATCGGAAACTTCCAATGTATAACCTTCTTCCTTCTTCCCTCTTCCTTCTTCCTTCTTCCTTCTCTCTTCTTCCTTCATAAAAACCCGTCGAGGTTGAATATGAAAATACTCATCTTCTAAAGACAAATGAGGACTGTAAAAACTGTCATTTTTGCCCGCATACTTACGTCTAAAAGCCGCCACTTCTTGAGGATTGTCGGTAAAACCCCTAGAAGTTCCCTCTTTGTGCAACAACTCCGCATCGGGACAATATACGCACCGATAACCCCGTTCTAACAATCGGTATCCGTAATCTACATCATTGTAAGCAACAGCAAAATTCTCCTCATCAAAACCGCCCAATTCTAAGAACAATTGACGTGGAGTAATCGTGCAAGCGGCTGTTACCGCAGAGTAATTTCGCGTTACCATTGCCTGAGAAAGATAGCCTCGATTATTCTTGTCCATCAGCTTAAAAGCGTGACCCGCCAAACCGTGATGCAGCCCGTGAATTACGCCTGCGTGCTGAATTCTGCCGTCGGGATACAAAAGCCTCGCCCCGACTGCACCCACGCCCGCGATTTGAGCGTATCCCACCATTTGACTCAGCCAGCGGGGGTTAATTACTTCAGTATCGTTGTTCAAAAACAACACATATTCGCTGTCAACTTGTTCGACAGCGCGGTTGTTAATTGCTGCAAAACTAAACTTGCCCCCAGGATTTTTTATATGCAAAACTTGGCAATTTAATTGCTTTAAATATTCCAGAGTTTTCGGGTCGTCGCTTTCGTTGTCGATAACGGCAATTTGATAATTTTTGTATGTTGTATTTTCTAGAGAATCCAGACATGATTTCAGCAAGTGGAGCTGATTTTTAGTAGGAATAATTACCGTTACTGACGGGCCGTTATCCGGGAAATCCTGGGCAAATATGCCCAAATTTTCTTTAATAGCCCATGCGTGCTGAGCGACATTACCATTAATTTTGCGGCGGTTTAGTGCGTCTTGAATAGCTTTTTGACCTGCGGAAAAACTGGCGGGTTTCGCGGCCCCAGATATGGCTGTAGAACCGGGTGCAGTTCGCCAGTGATACAGCACTAGCGGCAGGTGCGCGACGTGGCGAGAAATTTCGGTGGCTCTTAAGGCCAAATCGTAATCTTGCGAGCCTTCAAAACCTATCCGTAAACCGCCTATTTCTTCAAAAATGTGTCTTCTGACAGCGCACAAATGACCGAGATACATATAGGAAAGCAGCAGTTCCGGCGACCATTCCGGTTTGAATTGCGGGGCGAATCGGCGACCTTTGGTGTCGATTTTGTCGTCGTCGGAATAGAGAAAATCGGTGGCTGGATGGGCGGCAAAATATAAGGCGACTTCGCCTAATGCGTCGGGAGTGAGTTCGTCGTCGTTGTCTAAAAACAGGATGATGTCGCCTGTTGCGAGGGCGGCGGCGCTGTTAGTTGCTGCGCTGATGTTGCCGTTTTCTGTGCGAAATGTGATGCGGATACGATCGTCCTTTTGAACCCAGTTTTTCAAAGTGTCAGCAACAGTGAAATCGGTGCTGCAATCATCGGCAATGCAGAGTTCCCAGTTTGGATAAACTTGATTGATTACGCTGTCGATCGCACTTTCGAGAAAATCTATCTGCGGGTTGTAAACTGGCATTACTACCGAAATTTTGGGCAGGGGTTCCCGGCAGGATTTTAACCGAGAAATCAAGTAATCGCGCGCGCGATCGTTCCACTGATTCACCTCCAGCCAAGCGTCATACCTATCAATGGGTTGAGGCACCACAAAACCCGCAGGTGGTAGTAAATCTCCCGGCGCAGTAAACTGTTTTTGCTGCCGATAAATCTTCCCCAACTGGCGGAGCACTTTCACAATTTCCCAGGGCAGGGGCACAATTCTACCAAGACGCTGTTTTCTTTCCTTCGCCCGCTGCTGAATTGCGGCTGTAAACCTTGATAACTCCTCAAACTTATCTGCACTTCGCTGCCAGATATGGTAGCGCCGCACTGTCAATTTTTTCGGCGCTTGAAAATACAAAATTTCCCCGGTTTCTAACTCAGCTTGCAGAGAAACGTGCCATTCCCCTGGCGGCAAATCGACAAGGGCCTCAAAACCGCTTTCCGAACTGTTAACCCAGTCGGGAAACACTTCACCGACATCTTTTCGCCGTAAACCGTAGGCGCATTCTACAGAAGTATCGCCGCACAATAAGCTTAATTTAGCAATTTTGCGATCGTGGTGGCAGCACCAACCTGCAAACAAAATTTGACCCTGACGCTGTTCCCACACCACCGGTACATCTAACGATGCTTGAATCGTGGAAACTAACAACGGATAAGCGGCCAACAAATGCCATTTACCTCGCTCATCTTGCGCTTCCAGTAGCACTTCGTGCCGTCCTGCTGGCGCTTCCAATTGAATTGTAAAACCTGATTTCTTCGCAGCCGGAATATTAGAGTGTGCTAGCGCTATATCACTTCTATCTATGCCGTAAACGCCCGCAAAACTCTGGTCTTTTATTCTGGCGCGGACTGCTGTAGTCTCTCTTTTTTGGTTAAAAACCCAGCCCACAATTAGCAGGTTGGAATCACAAACTTGCCAAGTAGTGGGTTGATCTAACGAAAAAATAAATTTAGGAAACAAGTCGCGAATTTTGCGCTGAATTTCCCACAAATTTTCCCTCACTTGCCACCATCTAGAAGACTTGATTAGAGCAATTTCTGCGCGAAAATTTTCAGTTTCCTGGCGGGAGTCTTCTAATTTTTCTTTAGTATCCTTTAATCTTTCCTGATTTTGACTTTGTGCTGTTTCTAACTGAAGTAACTCACCTAACTTTTGCTGCAATATAAATTCAGTCTCTTCAAATTGTACCTGAGTTTGCCCTAATTCTGCTTCTAATTCTAATACTTTCGCTAAAGCTGTTTGAAATTGCGATTCTTTGCCGGCAAGCTGTACCTGAGTTTGTCCTAATTCTGTTTCTAATCCTAGGAGTTTCGCTAACGCTTCTTGAAATTGCGATTCTTTGCCGGCAAGCTGTACCTGAGTTTCCCCTAATTCTGCTTCTAATTTTAAGACTTTCGCTAAAGCTTCTTGAAATTGCGATTCTTTGCCGGCAAGCTGTACTTGAGTTTGTCCTAATTCTGTTTCTAATCCGAGGAGTTTTGCTAAAGCTTCTTGAAAATTTGATTCTTTGCCGGCAAGCTGTACTTGAGTTGCTCCTAATTCAGTCTCTAAGCCCAACACTTTCGCCTGGGCCTGGTGAAATTGTTCTTGCCACTGTTTGAGTTCGGAATAGCTGGTTTTTTGCTGTTTTTCCAGCAAGCGGATTTTTAGCCAATCTTCAAATGGCCAGACTGGAGATGCTGGGAAATGAATAACTTGATCGATCGCACCTTTGGATTCGCTGCTCAGATTGCCCGCTTGGGTTTCCAAAAGTTGATAGAGTTCTAATGCTTCGGGATAATATTTTTCTATTAAACTCGGTCTGTGACTTTTGACAATATCGTTGACTAATAAAGATTCTTCAAAATTTTCGGCCGGTATCGCACCTAAGTTAACATTAAATTTTTCGTTGACTCGATCGAGGAAAAGTTCAGGAGTGTTGCCGATGGGGTAAACGTTGGCTAGGAGACAGCGATGGGGGAAACGTTCGTAAAGTTCTAAAACTTTTTGATTGTAGTGAATCCACATTTTTACTGCCATTTCGGGATTTTGCAGCAAGCTGACATCGGTTCCCCGGCGGTAAAGGGAATCGACTACTTCCCAGGGCGATCGATAAACACAGATAAAATTAGCTTCGGGGAGCAAATTCAGCCAAAAATCCCAAAAAAGGGCTGTTCGCGGGTCTTTCCAACCCCAATGTTTGTGAGGAAGTTGATTTTGGTCGATCGCGCGTTTGGCGATTTCCACGTATTCCGCTGCTACCGGAATCGTTTTTTCAAACGTACATCCGAGTTCATCAATACCGTGCGATCGTAAAACACTTTTGTGAAACTCCACAAAATCAACATTCTCGAAATGACCTTTCACATTTCCATCGGCAGGGCCCACTAACTTTTTACCAATATCAACCCCGACTTTCTGAAATAAAGAAGCTGTTAAAGACGTACCGGAACGGTGCATTCCGGTAACAATAAAAACCGACGGTTTGCTGTCATTTGTACTCACAATTTCTCTCCCTCGCCCTAATACCCACACCAACCAAATTTACTCGCTACTCTCCCGCTAATCCCATGGATCGCCTGACTTGAAACCACGCGCTTCTCAGCTTCCAGAACTTGCTGCTTTCCATTGCCAAAACCCGACACTTCGCTTGCTCTAATTCTTGCTTGAGATTAATTAGTTGATTTTCAGTTTTTTCCAACTGCATTTGCACAGCTACTAACTGATTTTGAGTTTGCTCCAATTGCGTTTGAGCTGAAACTAATTGCGTTTGAGCTTCTTGCAAACTTGTTTGAGATTCTTCCAACTTTGTTTCAGTAATCATTAACTTACTTTGATTTTGCTCCCATTCTATCCTAGCCGACTCTAACTGAGTCTCAAGTAATTGAAGTTTTGTCTGAGTAGAACCCAATAAAGACTGCGATTGTCTTTGGTTAACCAGCGATTTAACAGTGCAAGTTTCCAGAATCCATTCCAAACCATAGTTATTGATTGCTTTGACTATTAACACATCCTGCAACCCTACAGTGTTTTTGGGTAAATAACAGCTCCACCCCGACTGCAAAGCCCCATCAGTTTCAAAATATCCAGCTACATCTGGGCGATCGTAAAAAGGCTCGCACCTCTGTACCACCTCGCCGTTTACCAGCACTTTCAGCTCCTCAATTCTACCGTCGAGATTCACATCAGCTACCCATCCTTCCAGATACAAATTCTCCTTATTCGTAAAAGCAGCAACATCAATATATCCTTCCGGGTGATGATTGAATTTCAGCTCCGAAAAATCTCTAACTAGCTCATTTGTAACAACATACAAATCCTGAAATCTGCAGATGCCTTTTTTGATGCGGTGAACAAAAGCTTTGCCTCCGCCAACTCGATCGACACATTCTCTCACAAACTTTTCTGTTACATAAGTTGTGCCGTATTCCTCCTTATCTAAAGACTGACTTTCGCTTTGAGCACTAAACAAAATACCGTTAGCAGGCATTTCTATATGAGGACTTCGCAAACACTCATCGTGAACGCTGAACATCAAAATGCCATTAGGAGTCAACAAATCGTACAAATTTTGCAACCAACTTGTAAAAGTTCTTTCCGGCATATGGCTGAAAAAAGAATTAGCCAGAATGCAGTCAAATTTGCGGTCAATTAAATAATTTTCTGGTTTTCCAGTTGAGACAATACCGTTGACGCCCAAGTATTCAGTTTGAAACTTAACCGCGTTAGCATAAATATCAGAAACCCAAATTTGTTCCGGCGGTATTTCCTGAATCAAAAACCTGGTAAATCGACCGTAACCGCAGGCAAAATCTAAAAACGAGGGTACTTTTTCAAAACTGCCAAAATGCCATTCCACAACTTGTTTAACCGTATCCAAGATGCGACGGCCGAGCGAATAATAGCGCACCAAAGCCCGATCGCGATCGTCTTTGACGTTGTTCAAGCTGAACAAATACATTTCATCGTCTTCGCAGATATTCAGTTTAAAATTTTCGGGAAACTTAGTTTGATCTTGAATAAATGCTTTGATTACGGGATTTTCGACTAAATCTAAATTGATATCGCTCATTTTTTTTACAGAATTTTAGATAACCTCTGTTGACTGCTCTTTAACTAGAGTATCAGCATTAACAACAGTTAAACACGGTTCGATCAGCAAGTCAACGATGCCGTTACCGCAGGACTCAGTACAAGACTGAACTCTAAACATCGCCACATCAACGCAGCGATCCAGATAAGTTAAATCTCCATCCACCGTTCCCACAACCCCAGCATTCAGAAAATAAACTCCGGGATTCAGCAAACATTTAAACTGAAACTTCACTACAATAGTCGTTCCCGCTTCCACATACCTAACTGACTGAGTAGAAGCCTTCAAAGAAGCACCCGCCAACTCAAAACCGCTAATCGTTTTAATCAACATTCCAAACCTAACTTTGGAAGTTGACCGGGAGAAAGTGACAGAGTAAGTATAAATATAATCTTGACGGCCGATCAAGTGATTTACCACATTTCCCTTCAGCGTCTCGATGTGGGGGTTGATTATTTCCGCTCCGCGAGAGGGATACCTTACCGTATTTGACGGTATCATCCCCGGATCGTAAAATTCATCGTAATATTCCTTGGGTTTAGAGAGATGTTGCTCCGGTTTAACTTCCCTCTTTGTGCTTTCTAAATTAGCATCCTGAAGCTGGTCTTGACTTTCCTGTTTTGTCAGTTGGTTCAGAGCTCGAATATCTGACTTTAACCCCAGAACCTGATCTGGATCGGCATAAATCAGCTTTTGATACTTAGAAATTACCACCTTCGGCGTGTGAGACAGCAGCAATTCACCGCTATCCATTAAAATTGCCGACGTACAAAGTTGCACCACAGAAGTAGCAGCGTGAGAAACAAATAAAATTGTTCCGCCACCTTCCTGAATGCTTTGCAAGCGGGCAAAACACTTGCGTTGAAAAGCTTCGTCGCCCACCGAAAGCGCCTCGTCAACCACCAAAATATCTGGCTCGACGCTAGTCGCAACGGCAAAAGCTAGCCTGACAAACATACCGCTAGAATAAGTCTTGACTGGCTGTTCGATGAAATCCCCAATATCAGCAAAAGCAGCTATATCGTCAAATTTTTCTTCAGTTTCTTTTTGATTGAATCCCAGTAACTGAGCGTTAAAAAACACATTTTGTCGCCCGGTAAATTCCGGGTTAAACCCGCTTCCGAGTTCCAACAAAGCGGAGACTCTGCCTTTAACATCCACGCTTCCTGTGGTAGGAGTCAGCGTCCCTACAATTATTTGCAGCAGAGTGCTTTTTCCCGAACCGTTGCGGCCGACGATTCCCAGAGTTTGTCCTTGAGGAATTTCTAAATTGATATCGTGCAGGGCCCAAAATTCGTCAGCCAGTTTTTTGCTGGGGTAAATAATTTCCTTTAAGCGGTCTCCTGGACGATCGTACCGCTTAAAGCATTTGGAAACATTTTTTAGTGAAATTACATTTTCTGTCATCCGATTTTAGATTTTAGATTTTAGATTTTAGATTGATATTATGTTCGCTCGAACTAAAAATAGGTTTGTAGTGAGTACGACCGTCCTCTGATTTTTATGAGGACTTGCATTCCGCTGCTGCAAACACCTTTATGGGGATTTTAGATTGAAGAATTGACTGTATATCTCAAACATATTTACAGCACATCAGCAAAAGCGGGACGCAAACGCCGGTAAACCGCTAAACCTCCACAAAATATAGCAGCAGAAATTAGCGTGGCGAGACCCCATTCGCCCCAATGCTTAACTTCTCCAAGCAGTATGAGGTCTCGATAAACCTCCGAGATGGCGGCCATTGGATTCAGCCAAAATATCCACACTCGCCACTCTTGGGGGATGATTGATGCTGGGTAGACGATCGGCGTCAAATAAAACCAAAAATTTAGAATAACACCTAATGTCTGAGGAATGTCTCGCAAAAATACAGTCAAGCCCGCTGTCAAATATCCCAAACCAGCAGTTATCAGCAACTGAGGTAGCCACACCAGCGGCAGCAAGCATAAAGTAGCGTGGAGTTTTTGCGACGACACTGCTACTATCACAATCAAAGCTGCTAAACCCAGAGAACTTTCAAGAAAAGCTGTAAAAATCGGCACTAAGGGCAGCAAACCGAGGGGAAATACCACTTTTTTCACTAAATTCGGCTGCCCCACCACCGATACTCCCGACTTGATCAAACCGCTGGTGAAGGCAGTCCAAGGCAGCAAACCTGCAAACAACCAGACTCCAAATGTAATGTCGCTGTTTTCTGGGAAGCCTGCAAGGCTGAGCTTTACCTTGAGGACGATCGAAAATACGTATGTGTAAATCACCAATTGCGATAGCTGATTCAGCAGCGGCCACAAATTGCCCAGAATCGAGCCTTTGTATTGAGCTTCCAAGTCCCGGCGCACCAATGTTGCCAGCAGATTCAGCTTCGCCCACCGCCGTTCGCGTGTACTTGCCGGCCGCCGGCCGCCCAGGCTTCGGGCCTTTTGGGCAACTCCTTTGACAGTTCTCTGCAATTTTTTCGCCCTCGTTCACTAGCTTCACACCTAAATCAACTCAAGCTACAATTGTGCAGCTTTTGCTAAACCGCAATTATTCCACAGCCCCGTCGTTTTGATCAAGCATCTGCCACCCTGGCTTGGGCTTCTTCCTTCTTTCTTCTTTCCCCTTCCTTCGGAGGCTATTTTAGCCGATCGCCGATCGAACTGCCGAACCCATCGCCCGTTTTTGCTCGTCGTCGTAGCCCCACCGCCGGAAAAATTTTTCATACTCGCCGTTGGCACTGTGCAAACTTTCTAGCATTTGCGACGCTATAGTTTGACACGCTGGCATTTGCAGCATTTGAATTAAATTGCGCGATCGCTCCTGCACTCTAGCAGAATCGGCCGCCATTTCCTCCTTTTGCTGGCGCGAATGATGTACAACCATTGCCGCCGACATCGCCAAATTTTTCACCAGCAGTTCTGCTACGATCTCAGGAGCCGATCGCAGCGCCTCGACTACTCCGGGTGACGGGTGATCTGCCTCCTGTCGATCGTCCGTTAGATAGGTGACAAAAAACCCCCTAGCACCGTTCTGTGTTTTCACCAGAGATGTAACAGCTTGCTGGATGTCGGCTTGTAAAAGTCGATCGGCCTCCATGAACGACAGTAAAGATTGAGTCAGCTCGATCGCCCCCTCAAAAGTTATGCTTTCCGATGCTAATAAAGAAGATGGAATACTCATAACGAACTCAATAATTGTCAAGATTCTGCTAACAAGTGTAAACAATTCCCGCTGCCCGATCGCAAATAAATATGGCTATTATCTCCTCCAAACAACAGCCCCCCGACCCAAATCTACCCGAAGACATAGCCCCAGCCCGTCGCAAAAAAGCCGCCAAACCCCAGGCGGAATCTTTGCTAGAATCGCAAGAACTACCCGACGAAATCAACAGCAAACAAGACGACAAAATCCGACCTCAGCGTTTAGCTGAATACATCGGGCAAAAAGACTTGAGAGAAGTTTTGGCGATCGCAATTGCAGCAGCCAAATCTCGCGGCGAACCTATGGATCACCTGTTACTATACGGGCCTCCAGGGTTAGGAAAAACCACAATGTCGCTAATTTTAGCAGCAGAAATGGAAGTTGAATGCAAAATCACCACCGCCCCAGCCTTAGAAAAACCGCGAGATATTGTCGGATTGCTGATCAACCTCAAAGCAGGCGACGTGCTGTTTATCGACGAAATTCACCGCTTATCTAAAGTTACAGAAGAAATCCTCTATCCGGCGATGGAAGACTGTCGGTTAGATATTACGATCGGGCAAGGAAAAACCGCCAAAATCCGCAGCATTCCCCTGAAACCATTTACCTTAGTAGGAGCAACCACAAAAGTCGGATCGCTGACATCTCCATTGCGCGATCGCTTCGGCTTGATCCAAAGATTGCGCTACTACGAAATAGACGAACTTAGTCTAATTGTCCAAAGAACCGCCCAAGTTCTCGACACTCAAATAACCCCAGAAGGAGCCACAGAAATTGCCCGCCGAGCTCGCGGAACCCCCCGGATCGCTAACCGCTTGCTGCGACGAGTTAGGGACTACAGCGAAGTCAAAAATTTAAAGCCAATTGATGCCGAAGTTGCCTCACTCGCCCTGGAATTATTCAACGTCGATCCGCTAGGTTTAGATTGGACAGATAGGCGGATTTTGACAGCAATGATTGAGAACTTTAACGGCGGCCCAGTGGGCTTAGAAACCCTTGCAGCTTCTACAGGAGAAGACACTCAAACCATTGAGGATGTATACGAACCGTACTTAATGCAAATCGGATTTTTGCAGCGGACAAATCGCGGGAGAATGGTAACGGTTGCTGCTAGAAAACACTTGGGTTTTATTGAATAAAAAATGGGGCATGGGCATTGGTTATTGGTCATTAATTATTGGAGCCACTCCTACATAACTAATAACTAATGACTTATAACTCCTCTTATAAATTAAGTAGGGTACGCTGCACCTTACCGCTATAAGTAGTGTGAAACCACTTTTGGCATCCAGGAATGAACTAATAACCAATAACTAATAACTGCTAATCTAAATTATTTGTCCATCTTTTTTACAGCAGTCAAATCAGCTTTTAAATCATGGGAAACCAGCGACAAATTCCGCAATGCTTTTTCTCGATCAGTCGCAATTTTTAGCGCTGTTTCCCAAGTAAAAGTAAAAGAATGAAAAGAATCCGAATCAATTTTATCTTCCTCCAAATCCGCCATAACTTGCTTAAAAATCTCAAACAACTCTTCTTGCAACCGATCTATTTCCTCAAAAGTTCCGGCTTGGCGGATTTTTTGAATCAAATTTAGAATAATCAAATTAAACTTGTCAGCTCTATTTTTTTGTTTCTGCAAAAAGCGCGATCGCAACTGCCAAAGCCAAGAAACAAACAGAGTAACAAACGAAAAAGACAAACCGATAACATCGGAATTGGCTGCAAAAAAATCCGGCTTTTCGCGATCGTAATAAGCCTGAGCACCCTCATGTACGGGCAAACCCAAACCGCCGCTTTCGGACGGCTCACGAATCATGGCTGCCAAAGAATTAGTAGCTACCAAATTGCGGCGGTGCTCGAACAAAATCCGCGTAATTTCTTTAACTATTACCGGATCGACATCCTTGCGAACCAACAGAGTTGCCTCCACCTCAACGCTAGGCAAATCCACATCTGGTACTGCTGGAGCGGCCTTGTAAGTACCCTTAGGAATCAAGTGAGCTTGCAGATAAGGCCACTTAATTTTCATCGCCGCCGCTTGGTCGATGGGCACCAATTTGCCCCGCGTATTTTTCAGCAAATCGCTAACCAAATCGCTCCCCAGAGGTTGCACCCGAAAAATAGCATCAACCTCGCCGCTAGCAAACAACTTACTAGCCTCAGTCCAAGAGCCAGCAGTAAACTGAAAATCGCTTGCTTTCAAACCGTAATGTTTGCTGACCAACCAAAAAGAACTATAAGAACCGCTGCCTTTCTCCCTCAGCGCAATATGTTTTCCTTTTAAATCAGAAACGCTTTTAATTCCCGACTTTTCCGAAACAATTAAATGAAAAACTTCCTTAAACAAAGAAGCAATTACCCGCGCTTGGGGCACTGCCGGCGTATCGTTCAGGGCAATAGCTAACTGAGCCTCATTTGCCTGAAGCCGGCGCATATTTTCGTCAGCGCCTTGAGTCTCAACAACTTTAATCCGCAGGCGCGGATTTTGTTTAATAACTACCTCAGCAATTGCTTGTCCGAAAGGATAATAATAGCCTGTCTTGGTTCCCGTCACTAGGGTTAATTCATAGACTCGCTGCTTGTCTTTGTGCACCTCCCAGCCAAAAACTCCAATCAGGACAACGCTTAATAGAGCAACGGGAAGCAGAAATTTATTTTGCATAGAGGTTGAGACTCGATCGTTAGAATGGCAAAATCAAAAGTATTCTAGTTAAAAAGGAAAATAGGACTCGGAAAATTCGACGCGCCCCATAGTGGAGGAGCCAATAGCCAATTCCCTGTTGGGTCGATGCTTTTAGGCCCCATCCGATGGGGGATTTCCCATAGGGGATTTTAGATTAAGATTACCACTCAATCTAAAATCTACAATCTAAAATCTAAAATTGTGCGATGCTTTTAGGCCCCATGCCCAATTCCCAATTCCCAATTCCCCATTCCCAATTCCCAATTCCCCATTCCCAATTCCCAATTCCCCATTCCTCATGTTAATATCCCTCAGAATAGAAAACTTTGCCTTAATTGACTGTCTGGATCTAGAATTTGGCCCGAGTTTGAACGTATTTACAGGGGAAACCGGCGCTGGTAAATCGATTATCCTAGATGCGATCGATGCAGTTTTGGGCGGGAAAGTCGATCGCCGATCGATTCGCACCGGAGCAGCGCGGGCAATATTGGAAGCTACCTTTGAATTGGACAAAGCCGCAGCTTTGTGGCTGGGCGAGCAAGAAATCGAACCCATAGACGGAAATTTAGTCGTTTGCAGCCGGGAAATTAACGCATCGAGCGGTGCTCTGCGTAGCCGATCGCGCTTGAACGGAATTTTCGTCAACCGCCAGTTAATGGATCAACTGCGCGATCGGCTCGTCGAAATTACCGCCCAAGGCCAAACCGTCCACCTCGGACAAGAAACTCTCCAGCGAGAATGGCTCGATTTATACGGCGGCAAAAAGCTCACTGAAGCGCGATCGATCATCACCTCCGCGTGGCTGGGAGCCAACAGCGCCAAAACCGCCCTCAAACGCAGGCGTCAGTCGGAACAGCAGCGACTGCAAAGACTTGATTTGTTAGAATACCAAGTCCGAGAACTCGGCGAAGCCCACATCGAAGACGCCGACGAACTCGAACAGCTAGAACACGAATCAATCCGGCTAGGCCACGTCGTCGAATTGCAGCAGCAGAGTTACCAAGTCCACCAAGCCCTGTACCAAAACGATGGCGACAGCGCATCAGCCGCCGACTTGTTGAGCAAAGCCGAAGTAATTTTAAGCGATATGGCGGTATACGATGTGCAGTTGCAACCAATCCTAGAAATGGTCAGCGATGCTTTAGCTCAAGCCACAGAAGCCAGCCGGCAAATTAGTAGCTACGGCGAACAATTAGAAGCAGATCCCGAAAGACTCGAAGAAGTAGAAGATCGGATTCGCGAACTCAAACAAATTTGTCGCAAATACGGGCCACTCAAAGAAGCGATCGCCTACTACCAAAGCATTCAAAACGAACTAAATGAACTTTTAGAAGGAGGCGAGTCAATGGAAGCCTTAGAACTCGCATATCAGACCGCTTTAGAGCAATTAAAAGACGCTTGCAGCCACCTCACCACCCTGCGACGCGAAGCAGCCCTCAAACTAGAAACGCACCTCGTAGGAGAACTTAAGCCGTTAGCAATGGAAAAAGTGCAATTTCAAGTCGAAATCTCGCCTTGTACCCCAACCGCCACCGGTGCAGACCAAATCGCCTTTTGTTTCAGCCCCAATCCGGGCGAACCTCTGCAACCTCTGGGCGCGATCGCCTCCGGGGGAGAAATGAGCCGCTTTCTCCTCGCTATCAAAGCCTGTTTTTCCCAAATAGAAAGCGCCGGTACACTGATTTTTGACGAAATCGACGCCGGAGTCTCCGGGAGAGTCGCCGGAGCGATCGCCAAAAAACTCTACCAACTTTCCGACAAACACCAAGTTCTCTGCGTCACCCACCAGCCGCTGATCGCCGCGATGGCTGATTTTCATTTTCGCGTCAACAAACAGACGATCGAAGCAGAACCAAGTATCGAGGCACCCGCAGCCAACTCCGAACCAGTCGAACGTACAGTAGTCAGAGTTGCCGCTCTCAACAGTGACCAGCGGCGGGAAGAACTAGCCCAACTCGCCAGTGGCCGCTCAGCAACAGAAGCCATCGCCTTCGCCGAATCCCTGCTTGTCGAAGCCGCCGGATTGCGCCAAACTCAGTCGGCCCAACCCTGAGCAGACCATCAAGCCGATCGGGGGGTTAAAAGGCGGAGTTTTTTCCGAGTCGGAGGTTACACTAAAAATGTCAACCGCAAATTTTACAAAAAAAAGCTGAAAGCCCCGTGAATTTAGTGGGATGAAACCTAAGAGCAGCCAAATAGAGAGAAATTCTAGTTAAAAACCACAATTGTGTAGAGAAGGGCACACATCACTAGCAACTGGTAGTGTCACAATTGCGGCTAGTCCCACAAGGCCACCCCCTTTTCAGCAGTCCTCCCGCCAGTACGCATTCATGTTCCTGCGGGCGATCGGCTCAAAGATCGGCAGAACTTACTTAAACCAGGCACGCACAATGTCAAAATCAGTTAATAAACCATTTAAACAAGATTCGCGATCTCTAAAAAGATTGCAGCACTCCCACAGCCTCGTTACTCTCCCACCCTCCGTTGGGCAGCAAGGCCAACTGAATTTCCCTTGCCTTGTGGCCGGAGTTCTGTAAACTGGGAAATACTTTCACACATACTTGAGTCTTGTGCGACAGGTGACTCACTAATCAACTTCCCGGCTCTCTTCGCTTAGAGACTAACCCTTACACTTAAGCTTCTGTAAAGGTCTATGAAATCTGCATCTTCCACCAATTACTCTTCTCTGGACAACGTGATTGATGTCGCTGTTGTCGGCGGTGAAAATCATCATCAGGAACATTATTCTCCCCCGGAAATTAGGAGCAGTGCAATTATCCCGCGCCAAGGAAACCTTTCCGGCATTCTCGACCTTCTAAATAAGCAAAGTTTCACAGTAGTAGTTAAGGAAGTAGAAGACAAACTTAAGGTTGTCAATCAAACCCTGGGAATGCTCGACAATATCCTCGAGAGCGAGGGATTTGATGCCATCCTCAACGAGATGTTGCAGTCGATTACCCTCAAAACAGGGGAATTGCTGAATGCCGATCGCACCACGATATTTTTATTAGACGACGAAAAAAATGAACTCTGGGCGATCGTCGCTAAAGACGAAAATGGCAAAAACCTAGAAATCAGAGTTCCCGCCCATGTAGGCATTGCCGGAGAAGTAGCCACGTTCCAAAAAGTGGTTAATATCCCTTACGATTTTTACAACGACGAACGATCGGCTAACGCCAAAAAATTTGACGAAAAAACGGGCTACCGCACTTATACAATGCTGGCAATGCCCCTAATTAATGAAGACACAAAAGAGTTAGTAGCAGTTGTTCAACTGATTAATAAATTAAGACCCAACCACGAAAAATACCCGACTTTAGACGAACAAATAGACAGGCACGGATTTACTCAAGAAGACGAACAAGTTTTTAAAGAATTTGCTCCCTCGATTCGCCTAATTCTAGAATCTTCCAAATCTTTCTACGCAGCAACTCAGAGACAACGAGCTGCAACGGCGCTGATGAATGCCGTCAACGCTCTTTCTCAGAGCAGTTTAGACTTAGAAGATACCCTAAAAAGGGTGATGGATCAGGCCCAAGAACTCATGAACGCCGATCGCAGCACCCTGTGGCTGATCGACGAAGAGAAAGACGAACTGTGGACGAAAATCCCGATGGGCGGCAACCTTAAAGAAATTCGCATACCCAGAACCGCCGGTTTTGCAGGCATCGTCGCCCATTCTAGCGAACCGCTGCTGATTCCCTTTGACGTGTACGACGACCCCCGCGCCGCCACTTCCAAAGAAGTAGATCAAAAGTCTGGCTACCGCACTTGCAGTATGCTTTGTATGCCCGTCTTTAACTCGGACAAAAAATTGATTGGCGTCACCCAATTAGTTAATAAAAAACGACAAGGAGAATTCCCCCCCTACAACCCCCAAGATTGGCCTCACGCCCCCGAACAGTGGAAAGCGAGTTTCAATCGCAATGACATGGAATTTATGAAGGCGTTTAACATCCAAGCAGGAGTGGCGCTGCAAAACGCCAAACTGTTTGCCGAAGTCAAACAGCAAGAACAAAGACAAAAAGATATGCTGCACGCCTTGACTAACGGCGTGATTTCTACAGATAAAAAAGGCAATATAGTAGCGACCAATCCCAGTGCCAAAAAATTACTGGGTGTCAGCGATGCAGAATTAGGCGAAGGTCAATCTTTGCGAGAGTTAATTAAGTTAGAAAAAGGCGATTTTGCCAAGTGGTTTGATGCGTCTTTGTCTCCCGAAGACGATAACGACCGCCAGCAGTATTACCCAGATCAAGTTTTGCTTTCCTTTGAAGGAGAAGCGCAGAGTATCAATCTCTCGATTAATTCGATGACTGACGCTACCGACCCCAACAAGGTCAACGGCGCGTTAGTCGTCATGGAAGATATTAGCAGTGCCAAGCAAGTCAAAAACTTGATGTATCGTTACATGACTCCAGAAGTAGCCGAAGCTTTGTTAGCTTCAGGGGATACTGGATTGGGCGGTAAGCGCAAAAACGTTTCGGTGCTGTTCTCAGATATTCGCAGCTATACCACACTTACGGAAAAATTGCAAGCCGAAGAAGTGGTAGTGATGCTGAATAAATATTTTGAAGTCATGGTAGATGTCGTATTCGAGTACGGCGGGACTCTCGACAAATACATCGGCGACGCTCTGATGGCAGTTTTTGGCTCTCCAGCGCCCCTAGAGGATCATGCTTGGTGCGCCATGCAAACGGCGGTGAAAATGCGGGAAAAACTGGCTGAGTTCAATCGAGAGCGTATGGCACATGGCGAATTGCCGATCGGCATTGGTATGGGCGTGCATTCCGATGAAGTTGTCAGCGGCAACATCGGTAGTAGCAAACGCATGGAATTGACTTCGATCGGAGACGGCGTTAACCTCGCCTCTCGCTTAGAAGGCGCTAGCAAGCAGTACGGCACCGACTTGATCATCAGCGACAATACTTACAGAGATTATGCCGATCGGCTGTACGTGCGAGAACTCGACTTTATTACTGTCAAAGGCAAAAGCGAACCCGTAATCGTTTACGAACTCGTCGGCATCCGCGAGGGATACTCGCCAGTGGGCAAGTCACTAACCGAAACACAGCAACAAATTATAGAACATTACACGAAGGGGCGCGAACATTACAAAACTCCAGTCAGCCAAAGACTCTCAGAAAGTGAGGTGAAAAACATCTTAAAGGATGTCGCCGAAATGCCGGAGGCAGAGATTAAGAAACTGTCCTACAATTTAGAGCAACAGTTGGAACACGAACTAAAGAACCTGTTATATCAACTGAAAAAGCTGTCAGAGTACGACCCAAAAAACCTGTCCGAAGCAGACAAACTCATTGTGCTGTTGCAGACAGAAATCCAACTGCTGAAATTGGAAGGAATCAAAAACCTCTCGGAAGACGAAGCCAAAATGCTGCTGCAAGCAAAAATTAAGCCCCTATCAGCAGACGATATTAAATACTTGCAAGAAGGCGAAGTCAAAAAGCTGTTGGAAGCAGACATCTTAGAACCATCAAATCCCCAAATCAAGCGGTTGAAACCCGCAGAGATCAGGCAGCTATTGCAGGCGAAAATTAAAAGTCGAGCCTGCGAGACAGTTGCAGAAATGTTAGATGAGGAATTTGAAAACCTGGGACTCGATCGGGTGAAAAAACTGCTGAGCGAGTTTAAGAAAGCCTTAGAACCAAAAGCCAAGCAAGCCTTTAAAGACGCTGAACGCGAATTTAACGCCGTTCTGGAAGTTGACCCGAAAAACAAGGCCGCTAAATTGCACGTCGATCGCTGTATGTTATTTCAACATCGGTTTTCAGACGTACTCAACTGGGATGGTGTGTGGAATCTCACAGAAAAATAGCAGTAGCCCACAGCAAATCCTCGCGGTGGTGCCAGGGTTCGGGGTGGGGGCGATCGCGATCGGGGGTGCGCCTCCCATCCCACCACCAATTAACCTTAATATCCTATTGAGGTAATTGTAAATAAGCTCCAACAGGTAGTATGGTTATATAACCGGATTTGAACTTGCAAGCGAGATGCCGGGGGTTTCGCCCTACGTGTTTCCTTCGCACTACCTACCGCAACAAACTGAGCACTTCTATTATTTGAAGCGCTTAAAAATAGTTATGACTGGCTGCAGCGTTACCCGGTTTCTGAGAAAAATCTTGGAGAAAGGCGACGAAACATCCGCTCAAAAACCGGGTTTATTACCCCGCCCGCCTAAGTCTTAATAGCGTTAGGGGCTCCTAAAAAGAGCTTCCTTCGCAGATAGTCAATGTTCTAGTCTTAGATATAGAAAACCACTAGCGTCAGTTATGAATAATTGGAATTCGCAATCGGGAGATGTTGAGTGGGTAGATCAGGTTTACCAACTATTGCTGGAGATTGCTCGGAGCTCCCTGTCAGATATCCCCAGAATCCCGGAAAATATCACTGTTAAGGCTATTCCTCTGATCCAGAAGGTACAAACCATTCAGCAAAGACCTGACGGGCAAGTGTTCAAATCAGGTTCCTTTTCAGTAAACGATCACGAATGGGTCGATCGAGTCTGCCAACTATTGGTAGAACTAACCAGCGCGTCTTTGTCGGAACAGCCAAAAATGCCGGAAAACCTTGCAGGCAGATCTTTAGCCCTCGCGGATCGAGCACAAAAAATTAAAGAAGACATCGAAGAAAATGCAGCCCAAACCCCAGCAGATGAAGAGGAGAATTCCTTACAGTCTCCAGACGCGCTGCTTTCCCTCTTGCACCACAGTTTGAAAACTCAGCGCGCCAAAAGCTACAACCCCGATGCCCCCGAATGGCAGCAAGTCTTGAGCCTGCTCGACGTAGTGCAGTCAATTTACAAGCAAATCCAAAATTAAATTCCAGCTTAACTCAGGCGCTTCTTGATTGTGCGAGAAAGCTGGCTTTTAAAGGCGGTTGCTATTTGACATAAAATTTTTTTTGCCCTAGCCCAAACATTGCCGATTATTGCACTTTTGTCAACTACACTAGGTTTAATCGGTTCTAGGGCAAGAGAAGATGAGCGGACAAAACATCGGCGATTTGTCAAAAGAAATATTAGCCGATCGCTATCAGTGCGATCGGCGGCTCGGCAAGCAAGCAGGAAGGCAAACCTTACTCGCCCGCGACTTAAAAACGCAACAGCAAGTAGTAGTCAAACTCCTGTCATTCAGCAGCGACTTTAACTGGGAAGACTTAAAACTGTTCGAGCGAGAAGTCGAAACCTTAAAATCCCTATCCCATCCGGCAATTCCCCGATATCTAGACTCCTTTGAAATCGACACCCCCAGCCGCAAAGGATTCGCCCTAGTTCAGAGTTACATCGAAGCCAAATCCCTACAAGAATATCTCTCAGATGGGCGCACCTTCACCGAAAGCGAAGTCAAACAATTAGCAACAGCATTATTAGACATCCTCGCCTACCTGCACCAGCGACAGCCCCCCGTCATTCACCGCGATATTAAACCCAGCAATATTTTACTCAAGAATCGATCGGGTAACAGCGTCGGCGAAGTCTACCTAGTCGATTTCGGTGCAGTTCAAACCCTAGCAACCCAACAGGGAAAAACAGTCACAGTTGTCGGCACGTATGGCTATATGCCGCCCGAACAATTTGGCGGGAGGGCAGTTCCCGCTTCCGATTTGTACAGCTTGGGAGCAACATTAATCGCCTTAATTACCAAGCAGCATCCAGCCGATTTACCGCAGCAAGATTTGCAGCTAGAATTCGAGCAATTCACCCAACTAAGTCCCGCTTTTACCAATTGGCTGAAGTGGATGACACATCCCAGTTTAGATCGCCGTCCCGCCTCAGTCCAAATAGCAAAAGAAGTTTTAGAAAAACCACAGCAAATAAATAAATATTCCCAGACATTGAAACAGGATAAAATTGTGAATAGCGACACGTTGTTCACGATGGCGACCTTCTACAGCATATGGACAGGAGCTATAGCTGTAGGAGTTTGTACAGCTATTTACAGCACCTTTCTTATGGGGATATTGGGGACAATTACGGGAGGATTCCTGGGTTTTTTTCTCGGCTCGCAGTTGGGGTTAGAGAACGGAATAATTGTCGTAATTGTGACGATATCGAGTTTTTCCCCCCTAACTAATCCCAAATCTCACCGACAGGTTTTAACTGCAATTAGTATGGGAATCTCCACCTTGACAAGCATCGTGTTCTTTCAAATGATTAACTTTAGTCCTGTATTGGATTCCAATTATATTTTCGAGGTGCTTGCACCGTCGCTAATTGCAGGACTGTCAATGGGGGCAACTACCAAGTCTATTGCCCGGTGGTATCAAAAAGAAAGTGGACTGTAATCTAAAATTTACAGTCCTGGACGCACTCCGACTCCTCGAAACCGGGTTTTTACGAAAACACTTCCTTGCCACCGCCAGACTCGCTAAAAAACCTGGTTTCTGGACTCAGATGATAACCTCAAATTAAAATTAATGTAAAAAAACATGACCAGCAAAATATTAGCAGAACGCTACGAAGTGCAGCGACAACTGGGAAAACAAACAGGTCGCCAAACGCTGCTGGCTCGTGATTTGCAAACTCAAAAATTAGTGGTCATCAAACAGCTATTCCTCGGTAGCGATTTTGAATGGCAAGACCTCAAGCTATTTGAACGGGAAGCGGAAACTTTAAAATCGCTTTCTTACCCAGCAATTCCCCGCTACCTCGACTACCTGGAAATTGACGAACCAGACACTAAAGGATTTGCCCTGGTACAGACTTATGTAGAGGGGAAAACTTTAGAAGAGCATTTGCGATCCGGGCGTACTTTTAGCGAAAGTGAGGTGAAAGAATTAGCTAACTCGCTGTTAAAAATTTTGATTTATTTGCACGAACAAAATCCGCCTGTGATTCACCGCGACATTAAACCAAGCAATATCTTACTGCACAGCAGATCCGGCCACAGTGTCGGACAAGTTTATTTAGTTGATTTTGGTTCGGTGCAGAACCAAGTGGCAAAATTTGGCGGCACAATTACAGTAGTCGGAACTTATGGATATATGGCGCCGGAACAATTTGGCGGGCGATCCCTTCCGGCTTCTGACCTCTACGGTTTAGGCGCAACTTTAATTTATTTGGTAACGGGTTTGCATCCCACGGAACTGCCGCAGCAGGATTTGAGAATTCAATTTGCCGATCGGGTAACGCATCTCAATTCTAATTTAATTCATTGGCTGGAGTGGATGACCGCACCGAGTTTAGACCAACGGTTATCTTCGGCTGGGGAAGCATGGCACTCGCTCAAAAATCCCCGCCCGATCGAGCAAACTCTTATGGAATTGCAGCCACCAGGCAGCGACATTAAACTCACAAAAACTTCTGAGTTTATAGAAATTGTAATTCCGCCGGCAGGAGTAGGTTTCGGTTTAGTTGCCCTGCTTTCGGCTGCGATTGCTGCGAATTCTCCCTCATTCGTCACTGTTTTCAACTTCCAAAAGGACGACGGCGCAAGCACTAATTTACCAGCGATAGCTCCCCAACTTATTATTATCCTATCAGGAAGCTTTTTAGCGGCGGTCGGAGTAATGTTTCTATTTGCACTATTTCGGGAATTGCGTATCAGAATCGATCGCCAGCAAATTTCCTATAGCAGCCATCTGCTAGGGTTGAGATGGAATCATTCCCGGCCAGCTTCCCGACAGGATATTTGCCAGTTGGAAATTAAACAAATTGCATACAAAGTTTCTCAGTTGATTATTCAAGCCGGCAACCAAAAATATCGACTAGGAGAGGAGCAGAAACTAAGTGAATCAGAAATCGATTGGTTAGGAAGAGAACTTAGCCAGTGGTTGGATTTGAAAATTAATATAACTTGGAAAGACGGTTGAATGACTACATGGTAGATATGAAAATATCTCCCCACGACAAAAACAAAGCATTGCGCCCTCAACCTGTGGGATGGGCGTCCCGCCCGTCCAGTGTATTTTCAAAGCAGGCGGGACACTTCACAAGAATCATCCTCAAATTGTGGCACGCCGATCGCACTCGCCCGCTTTCTGTCAATCTCATGCAACCGTCGGCCCCGATCGCCCGTAAAATGCTATCAAAGGGATTTGGCAAGTAGCACTCATCCCAATCATCTGTTAACTTGGAGATATTGTTGTGGACTTATCGCTAATTCCGGCACAGCCGAAACCAGGACTGCTCAACGTCCTCATCGAAATTACCGCCGGTAGCAAAAACAAGTACGAATTTGATAAAGACTTACAAGCCTTTGCTCTCGATCGGGTGCTTTCTTCCTCAGTCCAATATCCGTGCGACTACGGCTTCATACCCAATACCTTAGCCGATGATGGCGACCCCCTCGACGGCATGGTCATGATGGATGAGCCCACATTTCCAGGGTGCATTATCGCGGCTCGCCCGATCGGAATGCTGGAAATGATCGATGGAGGCGACAGGGACGAAAAACTTTTGTGCGTTCCCGACAAAGACCCCCGCTATGCTCACTATAAGTCCCTCAAAGACGTAGCCCCCCACCGCTTGGACGAAATAGCCGAATTTTTTAGAACCTACAAAAATTTGGAGAAAAAAGTCACGGAAATTCTGGGTTGGCAAGATGTCGATCAAGTGATGCCCTTAGTCGAAAAGTGCATCGCAGCCGATCGCAAATAAGCCCCTAGCCCGCACTCCTCGACTGCAACCCGACTAAAAACTCAGGGGGCCGAACTTAAGGCGATGCTGCACGTGAGGCGATGCAGTCGAGGAACGGGTAGCTAGAAGGTCAAATCGTCGTGAATGCCGACTCACCGGAACAGCATTCCTCAAAACCGCGCCCCGCCCCCAATCTTGAAAAAAATACTACTCCTAGAGTAAGATGAAGCGCAAATTATACCACTGGGGAATGTGTTCTACGTGTGAGGAAATTTTACCCGAACACTCTGGTTCGGCGCTATCTTAATCTCAGAACACAGAACAAGCTCAACAGCCCACAGGGTACAAAAAATAATCTCTCAAGCGTGACATCTCCTACACGAATCGGTAAGGTTGAGAATTCTAACAGCCCAAGTATTAGGCACTCGAATAGTTTCCCGATCGAGGGCTTTATTATAGTACAGATTGCTAAAAACTAAAAAGTAAACACTAAGATTTCAACTCCCAAGTTCCAGCCCCCAAAACTAAAAAAAATGCCAGATTCCGCACCCTCTCTACCCAATCCACAGCCTTCCGATCGCCAAGCCACTATGGAAAATAGTCCTTTGACCGAGTTTGTCGTTCAGTTTTGGGGCGTGCGGGGCAGCATCGCCACCCCCGGCACCAAAACACTGCGCTACGGAGGGAACACCTCCTGTGTAGAAATGCGCTTGGGCAAAAAACGCCTGATTTTTGACGGCGGCACCGGTCTGCGAGTTCTGGGCCTCAATCTGCTGCGGCAAATGCCGGTGGAAGCCCATATGTTTTTTAGTCATACTCACTGGGATCACATTCAAGGGTTTCCGTTCTTTACTCCCGCCTTTATCCCGGGGAACTGCTTTCACATTTACGGTGCGATCGCCCCCAACGGCACTACAATCAAACACCGTCTTGCCGACCAAATGGTGCACCCCAATTTTCCCGTCCCCATCCAGGTGATGCAGTCAGACCTCAAATTCAACGATTTGACGCCTGGGGATATTATCGAACTCGACGATGTGAAAATAGAAACGGCACTGCTGAACCATCCCAACACCGCGATCGGATATCGAGTCACTTGGGAGGGACACACAGCCGTCTACTGCACCGATACAGAACACTTTCCCGATCGCCTCGACGACAACGTGCTACACCTAGCTCGCAACGCCGACGTGCTGATTTACGACGCTAACTACACCAACGAAGAGTATTACAACTTCAAAACCCCAAAAGTCGGCTGGGGACACTCGACTTGGCAAGCAGGGGTAGAAATAGCGAAAGCTGCTGGAGTCAAAAAAATCGTGATGTTTCACCATGATCCGGGTCACGACGACAATTTTCTCGATCGTACAGAAGCAGAGGTGCAGGCAGCGTTCGCCAATAGCTGCTTAGCCCGCGAAGGCATGAGCATACCAGTAATTTAACCAAAAATAAATTCAGAATTATGAAACAGGAAAAACCCCGCAAACGTCGCAGAGTAGGCTTGCGGGGGCTTTACTCAACGTTGCTAGTGTTGATAATTATCTGCTGTACCTGCGGCGGATGGGTTGCAGCTCAGACTGCCTACTCTCGCACTCCTGCGCGACTTGCTCAGGTGTCTTCGATCGAGGATACTGGTACGGTCGATCGCATCCCCGAACGTTACCAACTCGGACAGCAACTGTACCTAGAAAACTGCGCCACCTGTCACATCGCTTTACCGCCGCAAGTCTTACCTACAGAAACTTGGCGCCGATTGCTGCAAGATTCCCAACACTACGGACAAACCATCAAACTGCTAGTAGACCCGCCCCGCCTGCTAGTCTGGAACTACCTGCAAACTTTTTCCCGTCCCCAAGCCAAAGACGAAGAACTCGCCTACCGAGTCGCCAGTTCTCGCTATTTCAAAGCTCTGCACCCCAAAGTCAAGCTGTCGCAACCCGCAAATATCAGCAGTTGCGTTACTTGTCACCCCGGCGCATCTAAATACAATTTTCGCAAGCTTACCGCCGAGTGGCAAAACTCTCCGTAGCTAACACAGGACTTATCCACAAACTATTGAGTAGGGGGGTTATGCGGGCTGATTGGGTCGTGGGTTTATCCGCCGAAAGCGGATGAGGAGGTTTTTTGATTAGTTAGCTGACTTAGCATTCATCTTCCATCACAGTTCCCTTGAAATATGGGTAAGGGTTCAAGTCGAATTCCTGTCCGTGTAATTGAAACAGCTTTTCCTTGATTTCTTTGTGTTCTTCTTTTGCTTTTCGGCGCCAATATACCTGATTATTTTGTTCAATTCGCCCAATCAAAAACACTATTGCCTCTTTATCAAAGACTTTAAGGTAAGGAGATATGGCTTCCTGAAATCGAGAGTCTGCCTCATCAAATCCTCTGCTAGCACAGTAATAACTAGATAGTATGTGACAAAATAAATGTTGCCACTCTTTTGTATCAGCTATCTCAAGCAAATCTTTTAATTCTCCCTTAGTAAAATTGAAGTTAATATCGTTTTCTATCAAAGATAAGATGTCTTGATAGTGTTTCTCTAAATTATTCTTTACAAACCATCCCCAGATTTTGCTTGTGTTAGTAGTTTTAACATTATGCCGTATTTTAATTTTCGCATCTTCATTAAGAAGATCATAAATATTAGGATTTTTTGACAAATAAATTACTAAATAATCCAAAGTGAGCGGACTCGATGAAACATTACTATAATAGTCTTTCTCTCCTTTTATTTGGTTGAGAATACTTTCGGGCTTCCGATTTCCGATTACCTCAAGTGTTCGCAAATTGATAACTCTGTTTTTTATGCACTCTTCGTTGTCCGCCTTAAATACAAACTTCCACAAAGTTCTATAAATAGAAAGTTCAACTTCAGGTTTAAGTCTACTTAAATATCGACTTTCTACATATCTTTTTACTTTTTGTCTAGTATTAAGTGCTGGCGCTGATTCCGCAATATCCTCTAAAAGTTCCTCAGTTATTTTTTTTGTGTAGAAAGGTGGATTTATAAGCAAATCCTCCAGAGTATTTCTAATCAGCGCCCTCACAGTTTCTTTGTTAGGTGTATGTAATTGTCTATCTGAGTCTAATATAGGGTGAGCGGATAGATGGCGTTGCTGTTGAAGATATACCAGATTTGCATATTCTGAGTTATCCAACAGATTTGTCATTTTATGGGTATGCTTAATCAGTTTAAGTTCCCAAGAGGATGATTTGGAATCACTGTTTTGTAATGTTGTAAGCTCATCAAGAATTGATTTTGCAACTGCGTCTTGATATAAATCAACAAGATATTGAAGTTTATACACTATATCACAAACAGCGACAGACCAAAGCATTACCACTGCGGAACGATAGTTGCCATTGTGGTACGAAGATAGAACTTCTTGAAAATAATCTTTTGTCTTGCCGTAATGTATTTTTTCGGAAAGATTTTCTAAAGAGAATTCTGACATTACAAATAATTTCCTCAATTATAGCTTTCTGGTGAAACAGCTAAGAGCATTTCACATTTTCTTCTTTCGCTTCTTCTTGTTCTAATAAGCTCATTAATTTCTGAGCAGCATCACCATAGTCATAAGGCGACCAAACACGATAGTCCGCCCCATTATCCAATGGTTTTAACATTTCTTCTTTCGCCAACTCTGCCATTAAGAACTACATTATTTGAAACTTCTCAGCAGGGGATAACTGCCGAAGTTGGTCTAATAATTCAAGATTTGAAATAAAAGGCCATTGAATTCATTTCTCCATTTTACCACGACTTTGAAATTTAAACCACTCCCAAACATCTTGGTTTTAATACTTTATCTGCGTTCATCAGCGTTCATACGCCCCCATCTGCGCTTAAAATTAAAACCAAAACTAAACAGGCAAAAACAGTTCGGAAAAACTAATTTCAATCTCAGGAAAAGCTAGCATTCTAATCGCAGCATTATCCGCAACAACTATCTCAGATTGATAGCCTCCCGGTGCAGGATTCCGATAAATATATGCCTCGCGGGCAGCTACATCTAAAATCCAATATTCTGGGATATTTGCTCTAGAATAAATCGGGGCTTTTTCCCGGCGGTCAATTTGTAATGTCGCGTAAGAAACTTCAATTAACAGCAAGATTTCGCTAGGATTTGGGTGATGGTCGCTATAAGCACCCGGATCGATACAAACAACTGCTATATCTGGTTCCGGTTCCGAAGTTGCTAAAGTAATTGGCAACTGCACGCGAATTGCTGCTAAATCTCTGAGCAGGTGTTGTAGATATCGATCGCTGCGTTGGGTTGTAGCAGCATGGGGTGGAGTTTGTGCGCTCATTTCAACAATTCTCCCATCTAGCAATTCAATCTTATCACCTTCAGTGAGAATGCCAGCTTCAATCATGCGGTGATATTCTTCGACTGTCCAGGTTCTTTCTTTTGTTGCTGTCATAATCTTTGCCTGCAAAAGCTTACTTCCTATTATAGTAATTGCCGATTCAATTAAAAAACACTGATTTGTCCGGTGTTGGTCGAGAACCCTTTTGAAAGCGTTCCCAAGACTGTTTTAATTGAGCAGGATCTGGATATTCGCGATCGTAAACCACCAGGACATTCGTAAAATTCCGTCCCGGCGGCAATAAAATCTGCCCTTGATGAGCCAAACCCACGGAAGCACCACCGTCCAAATTCATCGCTTCAAAACAGCCGTAGCACGGGCGAGGGCGGGACGCATCGCTTGCAAAACCTTAGCTTCTGCTTCCAAAGACAAACTATCAAAAAAAGTTACCAGAAATAACTTCTTTCTCGAAGCCGGAAAGCCGATCGCCGTTCTCGAACCCACGCCCACAACATGAGAATCTTTAAAACCTTCCGATAAAGGAGACAGCCAAACTTTCCCCCCTTGAACCAATCTCGGCCCGCAAGTCAAAGAAAACCAATATTGACTCCAATCCAGCTTACGCTTACTGGGCCTCGCACCTTACAAATAACCTCTCGCTTTACCCTCATCAATAACTCTGGCGGCTAACGGTGAAGTTGTGCGACTGCCGATAACGTCTATTGCCAAACCGACCAAACTCGCTAGTCCGTTCCAACTGAGATGTTCCACCATTGTCAATAAGCCTTTGATGAACGGGCTCTGGGGCCCGTTCCCCAAGAGTAAAATCTACTCTTTGTGGAACAGGCCGGAAAGCCTGTTCTGGAGAATGGTGCCCGATGTGAGTTCCAACCGAGTGGTTAGCTGCTGCTTGAGTGGCATAGAAGTAAAAAATCTGTGCCTTTAACTACTTTTTGGCGAATTGTTATGATATCTTAACTTTAGCGGAGGCTAGTTCCGACAATTTAAGAAACCTGGTTATCAAGTAACCTGATTTATGATTGACCGTAAAAAAATTCGACAGAAATGGCAAAGTTATTGGTTTAAAACCTTTGGGAGATGGCGATCGTGTCCATTGAGTTGCCCAGTAGACAGACCTCATCCTCGGCATATTGTTTGGAGTTGGATTGGCAGTTTTTTGGCAATTACTGCAACGTCCTATCTTGCTGTAAAAACTAATTCTCCTTTACTAATGGCTCCGTTTGGCGCTACAAGCGTTCTGATCTTTGGTGTCCCTGACAGCCCTTTGGCTCAACCCCGGAATGTCATTGGGGGCAATTTCTTAGCTGCTCTCACCAGTTTAATGATTCTGCATTTTGTCGGTTCTTCTCCCTGGGCGATGGGAATGGCTGTTTCTAGTGCGATCGGCATTATGCAGATTACCAGAACTCTACATCCCCCTTCGGGAGCAGTTGCCTTAGTCGTCATGATGACCCAACCAGACTGGAAATTTTTGCTAACACCTGCTTTTGAGGGATCAATAATCTTAGTCTTGTGCGCCGTCATCTTTAATAATTTAGCGGCAGAAAGGACGTATCCCAACCACTGGTTATAGCATTGTCTCTAATTCTCTCATCCTTCCCCAGGGTGCACTACCCAAAATTGGGATGATCCCTCGATTCCTTCTTTCTTATTCCTTCTTTCTTCCATCCATTAAATCCCGATTCAGTGCGCGTTGCCGAATTTCCTTCTGCTAGATCAATCAAAAAACACTGATTTGTCCGGCGTTGGTCGAGATCCCTTTTGAAAGCGTTCCCAAGACTGCTTTAATCGAGCTGGCGCCGGATATTCTTTATCGTAAACCACTAGGACATTCGTCAAATTCCGTCCCGGCGGCAATAAAATCTCCCCTTGATGAGCCAAACCCACCGAAGCGCCCCCGTCCAAATTCATCGCCTCAAAACAGCCGATTGCCTGCATAACTTTAGCTTCTGCTTCCAAAGACAAACTATCAAGAAAAGTCACCAAAAATAACTTATCTCTCGAAGCCGGAAAGCCGATCGCCGTTCTCGAACCCACGCCCAAAACATGAGAATCTTTAAAACCTTCCGACAAAGGAGACAGCCAAACTTTCCCCCCTTTAACCAATCTCGGCCCGCAAGTCAGAGAAAACCAATGTTGACTCCAATCCGGCTTACCTTCAGTTCTAGCCGTCACCATTTCCAATTGATTTCCCGCTTTAATCCCCAAAGTCGTGCCGTAATTTTCCCATCGGCTATATTTCAGAAACTTACCCGCCGCCACCATATTTCCCAGCACAGATTTCTGCTCATCTTTACCAAAAAAAGTCCCGTTAGCAACAACAGCAGCCCGGTAACGCGCTACCATATTTTCAAAAGGTTCATCACCCCGCGTTACTTTAGAAGTATTTGCAAAGTCTGCATTATTAGCTAACCCAATTGTGAGATAAATTTCGGGGTCTGCGAGGTCAATAGTTGTGAGATAAAAACTTGCGCCAGCTACATTTTGGCTGCTGACTTGTACAGGTTTTGCTTGCTTAGCAGAACGTTTGATAATTTGAGGTTGAGACGGCTGCACAGCAGGAGAATTTTCGGGCGCTTTTACAATAGGATTACTCGGCAGAGGTTGATTGGTTTTTGCCGATTTTACAATGGGATTGCTAGGGAGAGGTTGAGGAGTTTGATTTGATTGTATACTGGATAAAAAAGCGAGTGACTTTTGCCAGAGTTGAGCCGCGAGAGTCAAGAAACTATCTCGGTTTTGGGCGATCGCAAAATAGTCAGCCGCAACCCGCGCCAAAGCTATACCCGTTAAAAATAAAAAAGTGCGCCGCAGCATCGGGCGACAACCTTCAGACTGTTTGCGTTTAGACATAAAAAAATCTCAGCTAGGATAGCGAACAGTTTCCTATAGCTGTGACTACAATGCGCGATCGCCTGAATTCTGAAATTACCAGTAGCAAGGTGCTCCATCGCGCACCTCACCACTAATTCACAACTCAAAACTATTTCCCTAGCCGGTATTCCGCATCCCCGCAGCAATTCCATTAATCGTCAGCAGAGCTCCCCGCAACAATTCACCCTTACTATAACGCGAGTGAATCACCCCCGGAACCCCGCCACTACCGTGCTGCCGCAAGCGTTTCAGCAGCGAAACCTGCAACAAACCCAAAGGCACAATCGTCGCATTTCGCAACTGCACCGATCGCTGCAGCGATGGATCTTCGTCCAACAAACGTTGGTGTCCGGTAATCGTTAAAACCAAATCGCGAATCAAGTGAAATTCGGCAGCAATTTGATCAAATAAAGCCTTAAAACGCTCCTTATCAGCAGGCAAAGCTAACTCCTGCACGTAGTGTTCTGCAATCTGCAAATCCACCTTAGATAAAGTCATTTCCACCTTAGAAATTACCATTCTAAAAAACGGCCATTTCAAGTAGAAATACTGCAAAAGTTTCATGTGTTCTTCCGGTTCCTCCAGCAAAAACTCTTGCAAAGCTGTGCCGACACCGTACCAAGAAGGCAGCAAAAAGCGGCTTTGAGTCCAGCTAAACACCCACGGAATTGCTCGCAAACCGCTGATGTCTTTTTTGCCACCGCGACGGGCCGGGCGAGAACTAATTTGCAACTGGCTGATTTCTTGAATGGGGGTAACTTGGTGGAAGAAATCGACTAAATCCGGCTGTTCGTAGATTAAATGGCGGTAGTGCGATCGCGATTTCACCGACAACTCCTCCATAATCTCATTCCAAGGGTCGATGCCATCAAAACCAGTGTGCAGCAAACTAGCTTGAATTACCGCCGCCGCCACAGTTTCCAAATTGTAAAGCGCCAACTCCGGCAAAGAATATTTAGAAGCCAAAACCTCGCCTTGTTCGGTAATCTTAATTCGCCCGCTAATACTCTTTCCAGGCTGAGCCAAAATTGCCTTGTAAGCAGGCCCGCCACCGCGCCCTACAGAACCGCCTCGACCGTGAAAAATTCGCAACTCCACACCGTGTTTTTCTGCCACCATTTGCAAAGCCTTTTGAGCTTTGTGTATTTCCCAATTGCTGCTGAGGAAACCCGAATCTTTATTGCTGTCCGAATAGCCCAGCATTACCTCTTGCAATTTGAGAGTTTCGATTGGACATTGGATATTTTCTTCGCTTTTTTCCGCGAGTTCCTGCGCGTAGCCTCCTGCTAGCAAAGCGCGATAAAGCGGCAGATCAAATACTTTTTGCATTACTTCCGGCGCTTTTTTCAAATCTTCCACCGTTTCAAACAGGGGAACTACTTGAATGTTGCTAATTCCGGTTGCCGGATCGTAAAGTCCCGCTTCTTTTGCTAACAGCAAAACTGCTAGTAAATCGCTGACATCGTGGCTCATGCTAATGACGTAAGTTTGGCAAATTTCCGGGCCAAACTCCTGCTGCATTTGCCGCAATATTCGGAAGGTATTGATCGTCTCGCAAGTTTTGGGAGAAAAGGGCAATTCTGCTGGAATTAAAGGGCGACGAGTTTGCAGTTCCGTTGCCAGCCAAATAATTCGATCGCCTTCCGACATTTGATTGTAAGGCTTGGGCAAAATTTGCAAGTATTCAGCAATTTCCCTCAAAGCGTCCGAGTGTACAGTTGACTCTTGGCGAATATCCAGGTAAGCCAAATTAAACCCGTAAATTTCTACTTGGCAGAGCAGATTTTCCAAGTCCCGACAGCTCAAACCTGTTTCCACTAAATTGTGCTCGATGAGCTTGAGCTCGGTCAAAAACTCAGCGCCCGATCGATAAAGGCCGGTCATTCCGGGATGTTCTGACAAAGCTTCGCGTTCCCGCTGCAACTCGTCTCCTTTGTAGAGCCGCCAATTACGATCGCGCGTATTTTCCAGCCGCTGCAGCACGTAGGCCAGCTTCAACCGATAAGGTTCTTGGCGGTAGCGGATTGCCCACTGCTCGTAAACCTCCGGGAATTCCGATCTGTCGCGATCGAGAGATTCCAGCAATTCCGGCAGCACGTCGCTCCAGTGCAGCGACAAACTCAAAAGTTCGTTCAGCCGTTTCACCGCGCTGATGTACTTCTGTAGCACTAAGTGGCGCTGATAGCAAGCAGTTTGCCAAGTAACTTTCGGAGTCACAGAAGGATTGCCGTCCCTGTCCGATCCCACCCAAGAACCGAACTTGCAAAAATTGTAACTAGGCGGTTTCAGATAAGGATAAGAAGCGTGCAGAGCTTGCTTGAGGCGGTGGTAGAGTTCGGGAATAGCATCAAACAGAACTTCCTCGAAGTAGTGGAGAGTGTATTCCACTTCGTCAAGTACAGTCGGCTTGAACTGGTGCAGTTCGTCAGTGCGCCACCAGAGGCGAATTTCTTCCATCAGTTGCTCTTGGAGAGCCGCCGCTTCCCAGCAAGACACCGGGTAGGGGCTTTGAGAGTCAGTTCCGATCGCCTGAAATTTCTCGTCAACTTGGTCTAGCTGTTGGAGAATCTTCGCCATTCGTCGCTGCTTGGTGCGGATCGTGTGGCGAACAATTTCCGTCGGGTGAGCTGTGAATACCAAGCGGATGTCTAACTGATCGATCAACCGCTGGATTTGCTGGCTGGGCACGTTCAAGCGCAGCAGCATCGGGAACAGTTGGTGAAAAGTGCCGGCATCTCGCGCGATCGTCTCGCTGCTGTCTGCACCGCGAGGAGCCATTTGGGCTGGGACTGGGCCTTCCCGGTGGCGGGGGCGATCGGGGGCATCAGTTGCTTGTCCTGGCAGCTTAGAAAACATCCGCCCACCAGCATCGTTGCTGCTAGCGTAAGCTAGCTGTTGGTCTCGCTGTTCGTAGTGCTGTTCGACAATGTTGATCAACTGAAAATACAGTGCAAAAGCCCTAGCGGCGCGGATGGCGGCGTTGAGGTCGAGCTTTTCGATTAGCTGTACGACATTCGACTCGCGAAAGTGAGTGGCTTGTCCCTCGGCGGAATTGACCGATCGCATTTGTTGGAGCAAATCCACCAATTCCTGTCCGCACTCCTGTCGCAGCACCGATTCCCACAAGTCCTCTACAACTTTGAGGCGATTTCGCAGAAACAGGTCTGATTTTGAGTAAGCGGGAGAATGGGAAATAGATGTTGCATCAATAGCCTGTTCTGAAGACTGGAGGACTGAACTCATCGGGCTGTTCCTCAATAGCTGCGGGTGTCTGTGAAAATTGTATGGTTTAGTTTCGCCTAAAACACTTTTGTTTGCAGTCAAATTTGAGACTTATTACAACGTAGAAAGTAGAAGGCACTTACGTACAAACTATAAGGAAAGATTAATTCTTAGACCACATATTGTACCAATTGTCAAGCTTTCATATCAGTTGACTTGCGATTTTAGATTTTAGACGATCGGCGTGAGACGTTCGGCCAGGGGTCAGTTGCATCGCGCTAAGTCGAACAATTTGAGATTTACTCCCAAGATAAATCTGGGAAGTTGAACTAGGGTCGAAAATTTTTATCTGTCCCCGACAGAAGTACGTGGCACCGTATCCGTTTTTGGGCGGGGTCACAAAATTTAACTTCTAGCTGCAGCATTCATCCTTGGGCTTTCTAATCCTGTGATTGAGGAAAGTTTAGTACGGGAAGGCGCGACCCCCGAAAGACTTCTTCGCTTTCAACGCCGATCGACGCAACAAACTCAGCAGCAGCTTTAGCCACCACCAACCCGCCCAGCATGGGTAAGGCGACCAAGCTCAGCAAAATATCTGAAGGAATTGGCAAATTTTGACTCTTGGGTGCAGCAGTTTTTGGCAAGTCTTGGTTTTCCGACGGCATAAATCTTTCCTGCGTATTCTGTTATCCCTAGTTTACAAGCTAGCGCGGGTTTTCTTGCCTCGTTGTATCCTAGATTGGAGCAAGCTCCGGTGTTCCTCCAAGAATTAGTGCCGTGTCGATCGCATGCCAGGCAGGGGTGCGTGCTGATATCCCCTGAAGGATGTGACACAAAAATTAGAGGATACGATCGCCCATACAACAGCTTTTTCCAGCCGAGGGATCGGCTGCAGGATCGATCCTGCAGCGTGTAAAAAAGTGAGAACGCCCGTTTGTTCAATCAGACCGGGCGATCGACTCAGAGGAAATTGTACGGGCGATGTGCGATCGCCCGAGTCAGGTCAAACTATCGACAATCAGAGAGATCGCACAAAATGACTAGCCCGCCCCGGTCGATCGACTCAAAGGAAGTTGTGCGCGATCGGGAGATGCAAATTTAAAGTTAATCAGTGTCATAATCAAGATCCTCCCACTCACCCCATTCATCTTTACACCACCCCAAACTACGCCAATATCCATGACTATCGGATTGTTTTTCAAAAACAAACTCAAGGAGGCTCTCACCAGTTTTTAAGCATAAACGCTTTTTGCTAGTCATGTCGAACAAAAATAGAGTAAGACTAACGTGAAAAATATCTTCCCCATTTTCAGTTCCTACCATCTCCCCGCCAATCACAGCCGACCATGCTGTATGATACAAAGGAACATTTTCTTGTTCTTCACTCCAAATCCATCTATTAAATGATGGGGAATGTGAATATTTGATATGTAAGTTTATTTCAGGAGCGCGGTGAAACTCCTGTCCCATAAATTTTTGAAAATCATCAAGGATTGCATCAATAATTTCCTGCCAGGTTTCTTGGGTATATGCTTCTAGATTTTTCCCTGCATTCCAAAGCTTTTGTTCGAGAATAGGATTCATATTTTGACCTCAAAGGTACTCATTTACTGATTTCAAAATAGTTGGGGCTATTAATCCATTTATTAGGAGAGACAGGCGTTCCTGGTTTGACTCGACCGCCAGGAAATCTACTGATTCCGCTACGACCATATGCAGTTATTACACGAGTAAAATCATTATCTTGAGTGATAACTACGTTCCCTTCTTTATAGAATACAGTAACTTGCCGACCATTATCATTTATCCCGATAAACACACGTTCTGGTTTGTTGATGATATCAGCTTGTAGCTGCTCAGAAAAATCATGCTTACCCGCATGTCCTGCCTGACCAGACGGATTTGGCAATGCACCCTGCATATCTTTTTCAGAAAATTGTGGCCTATTGTGAACCCGCAAACCATGTGATAATCCTTCTTTATCATTTAATGGACGCGGTTCGGGATGAAAAGTACCAGCATCGTTCCCAGAATTCGCCTGAAAAACTTGACTGACTATGCTTAGGATATCTCTGGCACTAGCTGCCGTCATATTGCCAGCCGCTATCAATGCTGCTGCCTGTGCGGGCGCTGCTATTAAAGCACTGCCACCACTACCTCCAATAGTCAGTCCGATTAACAAAATTCCTAGTATTCCTGCTAGAAAAGTTAATCCGTTGGCAACGGCTCTTCCTAGCTGAAAACTCAGATTATTCCGGTAATATGCCTCAATTTCCGCATGGGATTTTGCTCCTGGTGGGTACAAGAGGTCAGCTACATCCTTGAGGATACCGACGCCATTTATCAGAGAGTGGTAAATGAATCCTTTGAGAAAATCTATGACAGCACGTTTTCCCTGCGCCATCACCCTACGAAATTCGCGAAGAAATTTCTGTATTTTGTCCTGATTTGGTGAGCTACCACCACCTCCTGAACCACCAGACTGATTATTCGCTAAATCATCATTCCCACTTCCACCCGCAGCATCATCAGAGCCACTACTACCAAAGACCTCTTTAAACTCAGGCTCCTTCACAATAAAAGTCGGCAACTGCCAAATATCATCACTAGGCTTCGGAGGCTTCACCAAATCCACCGGCACTTCTTGTTTCGGCGCCTGATTCAACCGCGGCGCCTCCCCAAATTCGGGCAAATTATTCATCTCGGTCCCAGTGACTTCCGGGTCAAATGACCCCCCCGTCACCTCATATTCACCCGGCAAATACTCGCCATCCTTCCAACTAGACTTCGACCAACTTTCACTCCAACTATTCCCCCCATCATCCCAAACTGTCCCGCTGCGAGTCCAACTCCAACTGCTGCCATTACTCGTCGAAACACCCTCTTTCGTCACCGATTCCGAATCGTAACCGCTGACAGTTTCCGTCCAACTGTAACCTCCCTGAAAATCAGACTTGCCGTAACTTGAACTCCAGCTAGAATACTGGGACACCAAACTAGCTGCGCCGTTACTATCGTAAGTGCTTTCGCTCGACCATTTCTCGTAACTCGAACTGCCATTTTCTGTTATTTGGCCATCTTTATAAGTTGTAACTGTCTGTGAATTGCCAGTTCTTGAGGTATGGCTACTGTGAGATGAAGTAGAATTACTGCCCGAGGTGCTGCTGTTAGTTTTGGTAGCGGTTATTGTGGATTCGCCGCTGTTGCTTTGAGTAGTATAAGTATCAGCATTATACTCGCTTTCCCACTGAGCATGATTTTCGGAGTAGTTTTCAAGTTCGGAATTATAACTGACTTGACCCTCACTGTTACTGCTGGAAGAGTTCGACTTGCTGAGAGAATAAGTATCCCGATTGTGGCTGCTAGTTGACGGGCCGTCTTTGTAGCTTTGCGTGTCATTGGTCTGAGTTACCGAGTAACTATTATCTCGATTGTTTTGCCAGTATGATGGGCCGTTGCTGCTGTTGGTTTGTTCAGATTGATTGACGGTGTAAGTGGATTGATTGCTGGTATTTTTTGACGGGCCGTCGTCGTAACTGCTGTGATAATTACTATTGGCTTCTGAATAAGTATCGCGGCTGTTGCTGCTGACTGTTGTGCCGTCTGTTGTAGTGCTGTCCCAAGTTGAATTGATTGCTGAATAGTCGTTGCTGCTGTTGCTGGTTTTGGAGGGGCCGCTGCTACTGTTGCTCTCATAATTCGAGCGATTTACTTGGCTTTCTGACCCGCTGTGAGTGTTGGTGTAACTGCTGTTATTGCTGCCCGACGTCCAATCGGCTTTGCCTTGAATTTGAGTTGAACTGTGGTTGAGAGAACTGCCGGTGCTGCTAGTATAGTGAGTGTTTGAAGTTGATTTTGAACCCCAATCGTCTTGGCGGTTGCCGTTATTCGTTGCATAGTCGGTTCCGTATTGACTGTCTGATTGGGAGTTGCTGTTTCGGTAGCTCTCGTTATATGTGTTTGTGGTTTGTTCGGGACTGGTATAATTGCTAGAACTGCGGTATTTTTGAAGGTATGAGCTTTGGTCGTTGCCAGTGCCTTCGTATTTGACTCGGCTGTAGTTGTGCTGCGATTGATTTTGGTGTTCTACTGAGTCTTGGGAAAAGTTTTTGCTGGTGTAGGTAGCAGCGTTTGTGCTGGAATCGCTGGTGGATTGGTTAAAAGAGTTGCCCTTGCTGTTGGTGTTGACGGTGTTTTGAGCCCAGCTTGATTCGGTGTTTGAGAAGTGGCTGTTGGTTTGAGTGTTTGTGGTGGTTGTACCGTGGGAACTACTGGTAGAGGTGGTTGTATGTGGCGCTAGTTCTGTGGTATAAGAGCTAGTGCCTTCATTGCTGTTTCCGGTTGAGGTGCTGGTGGTTTTTGGTGTGCCTGGGGCGGTGGTTGCAGTTGCTCTTTCTGAGGGTTTGGATGGGGTATTGTTGGGTGTGTTGCTGGGATTTGCATCGGCATCAGTTAAGGGTTTTGTCCAGTGTTTGGTAGCTGCCAATACTGGGATTGCGGGGATTGTTTCTGTGGCTGTGGCTATTGCTAATTCTGGGTTTAATATTCCGTATCCTGTTCTTTCGTCCCATGAGGGTACGTCGATGTCTTTGGCTGTTTTTAGGAGGATGTTTTTGATTTGTTGGTAATTGAGGGATGGGTTGGCTGCCCACATTTGCCAGATGGTGTTTGTGACGAATGCGGCTGCTATTGATGTGCCTTGTTTTGTTGCGGTTGTTGATGGTTCTGCTGTTTGTGCGAGGCTTGTTGGTGCTAGGATATCTAATCCGCCTCCGTAGCTGGAATAGGCGGCGCGGTGGTTGTTGTCGGATGCGCCGACGGTGATGATGTTGTTGTATTCTGTGGAGGCTTGTCCGAGGGCTGAAATGAGTGTTCCTTCGTTTCCAGCGGCTGCTACAATCAGGATGTTGTTGTCAAGGGCGTATTTGAGTGCAGATTTTTCTTCTGCTGTCAATTTGTGCCGTGTGGTTTGTGTGCCGTCGGGGTTGATTTGGGTTAAGTCGAAGCTGAGGTTGATGAGGGCGTTGGGTTGTTTGGCGGCGATTGCTGCGTTTACAAATTCTATCAGGGATTGATGCCAGTTGCCGCTGCCTGTTGCTCGTCCCAACCAAATCGGAGTCGATTTTTGGGTGGGGTTTTGATTGTCTGTGGCGACGATAATTTCTAAAATTGTGTCGCCGTGTTGGTTTCCTTGGTTTGGTTGGAGTAGGGGGTTGTTGTCGCCCTCGATTAAGTCTTTGCCGAGGCTGATTTGGCTGTAGTTGATGTGGGGATTGTTGGTGGTGAATCCGGTGTCGATGATGCCGATTAATGGTTGGTTTTTTTGGGGGAGGTTGGGGGTTGTTTCTGGTTGGGTTTCTGTGTCGGTGGTTGTGTATTCGTTGATGGTTGTTTCGGAGTGGCTGTCAGTTGCAGTTGCGATGAAGGAGTCGGGGATGATATGAAGTGAATTGTCTGGCTGATTGTTGGCGTCGGATGATATTTCGGGAGTAATGGCGATGTTTTCGGAGTCGAAGTCGGGGTTGACAAATTCGTCGATAGTTGTTGGTGGCTGATTTTTGCTGTCGGCGGTGATATTTTCCGATTGTTGTGAGTGATGATTTTCGGTGACGGCAATTTCGGGTATAATAGTTTGGGCGTCGGTAACTATGTATTCTGATGCGGATGGTTGATGATTTTGGCGGGATTCTGTTTCGGGAATGTTAGGAAATTGTTGGGCGAATATGCTGTTGAGAGTTTCCGACTGTTGGGAAATTTCTTCGGGAGAAATTAGCGGGAAATTTTCAGGAGTTTGGCTGGCTATTTCGGGGGTATCGATAAGAGTTGGAGAGGTGTTTTCAATTTCCCCGGTGAGAATGTCTGTGGATGCTGCGGGTATTGCTGGTATTTCTGGTTTGTCGGGTTGGAAAAAGACGGATGTTTCGATTTTGTCTCCTGTGATGAAGTCGATTGATTTGGCATCTGCGATGGCTGGTTGAATGTTTTCTGAGATAGTTGGGATTGTGTTTTCGGAAACTTGCGGGTTTTGAGTTTCTGTCGTTGGGGAGTTTTCGGGTTTTGTTTCAGCAGGATTTGTCGCGCAATTGCAAATTTCGGAAACTGTCGAGTTTTTGGTTTCTGTCGCTGGGGAGTTTTCGGTTTTTATCTCAGCAGGATTCGGATCGGAATTGGGAGTTTCGGAAACTGTCGAGTTTTCAGTTTCTGCTGTGGGAGAGTTTTCGGTTTTTGGATCGGCAGAATTTGGATCGGAATTGGGAGTTTCGGAAACAGTCGGATTTTCAGTTTCTACTGCGGGAGAATCTGTTTTTGGATCGG
>NZ_JAUBTS010000033.1:0-8588 GCF_036705105.1 Microcoleus sp. B9-D4 | reverse complement strand
CGGAAACAGTCGGATTTTCAGTTTCTACTGCGGGAGAATCTGTTTTTGGATCGGCAGGATTTGGATCGGAATTGGGATTTTCGGAAATTGTCGGATTTTCAGTTTCTCCTGCGGGATAATCTGTTTTTGGATCGGCAGAATTCGGATCTGAATTGCGATTTTCAGAAACAGTCGGGTTTTTGGTTTCTGTCGCTGGAGAATTTTCTGGTTTTGTTTCAACAGGATTTGTTGCAGAAGTAGTATCTGCTTTTTTGTCTTCTAATTTAGTCTCTGTTTTTGGCGCAGCGTCACCTATCAATTCTTTGCCTTTTTCTGATGTACGCCAATCGGAGTTTTTGGCAATTACATCATCGATTGAAATGACTTTAGGGGTGGCGCCTTTGAGGGAAAATATGATATCATTGTAGTCAGCATCGCTGCCTTCGCCTATTCCCATATCTTCCATGACAAATATACTGCCGCCATTCGCAACACTGGCTATTTGTCCCCGTTGAAAAGCGTCGCTGGAATTAGCTGTTGCCATTGAAAATAAGGGTTTTTTGTCTCCGCCAATGCCTGGGTTGTCGTATACTTGCTGTATTGTGCCGTTGGGAACTAGGATGATGCCAAGTTCGTCTCCTGGTGTCATTGCGAAGGTTTTGATTCCTCGGTATTCTCCGATATTGAAGTTGTTTTCTCCCTCTAAACTAGAGAATGAAGCTGCTTCTGTACTGTCAGAAATGGCGATGTAACCGAGTGAGGAGTTGCTTAAAGCGCGTCTGGCTGCTTCTAGTATAAATGCTTGGGAATCGGGAACAAATTCTGGCATTCCTGTGAGGCTGATAATTGCTAGTTCTCCTTGATACCAGCCTCCGTCTGATAGGTAATCGAACACTATTTTACCTGTTTCGTCTGCTTGGAAAATGCCGGAGTCGAAAGAAATGTTATTTTGAGTTGCTGGTTTGGCTGTATCGCCTGTTATTGGGTCGGTTTTAGTGGTGGATGTTTGCGGTTCTTGGGGGATTTTGTTGGTTGTTGGTGTGGGATTTTTGTTGAGGATGAAGGCGTCTGTGTCTGGTTGGGGAGAGTTTTCTGGGTTTTTGTCGAGGATTTGGTTGTTTGATGATGATAGTTCGATGCTGGAGTTTGTGGAGGATGTTTCGTTTGTTGTTAGGGGATTTTTCGGAGGGTCAGAGTAATTCTTGGTAGAAGTAGTTAGTTGCAATTCTTCTGTAATGTCGGGGATGAGGGAAATATTGGCAGTTAGTTTTGGGGTAGATGCTTCGATTGGTGACATGATTTACAGTTTGGTTTTTTGATGATGAAAGTGACTAAAGTTATGCAAATAATGAGGATGTTAATCTTGAAAAAATCGCAAGCAAAGCGAGTCCAGACGATGCTGGAATTTGTTTTTTTTTATTGATGATGCAAGCTGCGATATCGACAGGTGAAAACCTGCCAGCGAGGCTGACCAAAATTTGATGTGAGGGGATTAGGTTGATTTTTTTATTGCTGTTGTTAACAGATTGATTTGAGAATATCAGTAACTTTTATCGATCGCAAGTGCTTTTGGCCATCAGGAAGTAAACTTTATGGAAGCTTTAATCCACTGCCGTGTACTGAAGTGTCACGCTGCGAATTTTGGGATGAGTGAGAATTTAGGACTGGCGATCGCCCAACGGCTTGACTGTATGCTGTATAAAAAGTAACGTTGTTTTTGGGGATTACGCAAAACCCGATCGCAACAGTAAAGGCTTGGGAAACTAGGTTGTACAGTCTTGGACGCAGACACACTATATGTAGTGCGGTGCGATTTCTAATAATTACTAACGACCAATGAGTGATGACTTCGCCTAAGTGAAGCCTAATATATGCCAAAATACGGACGAAATGTGCTATCAGTAGAAGACGAAAGCAGCCTTGACGAAATTTAAAGTCCCATGTTGAATGCGAACGGGAGCATCTTGACAGATAATCGATCGACCGCGTCGCAGTGGGCGCAAGAAGCTTTAGGGCTTCCCGAAGTTCAAGTACAAGCGCGTTTGCGGGGAAATCACCTGCACATTTTGTGCGAAGCAGCGCAGTGTCCGTCTCAAGAATTGGTGACGGCGAGATTTACCAGCGCCCTCGAACACGCGGATTTAACGCGAGTTCTGCCCGATAGACCTAAAATTTACCAGTTGTTTCTGTGTGGGCGCAAAATCGGTTCCCGACAAAATGACTGGACAGTCCGGCTCGATTGCAGCAGTCCCAAGCGACAGCAACAGCCACAGCAACCGGAACCAAAAGTTGCCGAAGTGCCCCCGCCAGCGAGTTCCCCCGACGAACCGCCAGCAAGCCCTAAAAGAGGCGGATTTTTCGGCAAATTTAAGAATGACAACCAGAAACTCAAACAGACACCAAAACCAGTAGAAACAGCAGCCCACCCGCCGCAAGTACGGGAAGAACTGGATTTTGACGCCGACAGTCTGCCCATCGCCTCCCGCATTGAATACCCAGAAGCTTTTGAAACTTCCCCCGTGACGATCGACACTTCGGCTGCTGCGACGCGGGAAGCCGTCGGTTCCGCCGTTCCCCCGCAGCAGAAAGCGAACCGTGGCGCGGTGGCTTTGATTCAATCCCCCGAAGCCGACTCAGGCGAGGGCGCTCGCGATGGAACATTAACGGTTTCGCCGGAAACCTTGGCGCGCCGGGGCTATCCAGATGCGATCGCCAGCTATCTCAGCGAAATCCTCGGCCCGATGGGAGTTTCGGTGAAAGTAAGCATTCGCGAAAAAGAACTCAAAAGTAGCCGAGAAACCCTGCCGGTGAATGGACCGGAAAATATCAAACCCAAAGAACGCCGACTGCTAGTGCTGTGCGAGTCAGCTTACAGCCCCGACCCCTCCTTGCTGGCCGAACCCATCGCCGGCAGGCTGCGGAAACTGCAACTAGAGGATTTCCGGGAAGCCGTGATCGCCAGCCAAGTCAGCGGCGAAGCGAAGCCGGACTGGCTGCTGCGGGTGGATTTGACTTCGCCGGACAAAATTCTCAAGGAATGGGCCAGGTGGGGAGACGTACAGTCGATCGCCAAACTGCTAAATCAACACTTGGCTGCATCGAGAGTCGAAGTGCGGGCCACCCTCAAAGAAGCAACCCTCCACCTGTTTTGCAGCAAAACTGCCAAAAAAGGACAAAAGCCTAAACGGCAAGAATACCCCGACAAGCACCAAACCACCGACGCGATCGCCCCTTTGTTAGCATCCTTTGCACCCCAAGGCATCCGCGCAGCTACTATCTACGGCGTAGAACCAGCCAAGGACTCTCAGGCGGCGCCGGAGTCCCCGGTGTGGATAGACTGGGTAGACTTGCCAGCAGCCCACCACCCCGACTTGGCTGCGAACGCTAGAACGCTGGCGATCGAGGGCGACCAATTGGCTTTGACTTTTTTATTGAACAGGTTGCTCAACCCCAATCTCAGACGCAAGCTGGAAACAGGAGGGATTCGGGCTGTCGTGCTGCAAAAAGCCAACGTGCTGCACGTCATGACAGAAGCTCTGACTTGCCCTTCTCAGTCGAAGATAGGCCAGCCGGTGGTCAAATTTTTGCGACAGTTACAAATTCCGGGAGTGGCAGGGGTGCGAGTCTACGGACGGCGCGCCGGCCAGAAACTGCCTCTGTGGCGCTACGCAATCGACCTCAGAACGGCTGTTGACGAGGAATCAGCGACGGCACCCGCACCGGTTCCCTCGCCAGTGGCGGTGTTGGAAAAGGAACCGGTGCCGGAGTTTGCGCCGGAGGAGGATGGGAGTTTTTCGGGTTTGGGCGACAAGCTTGACGAGCAGATGCCCAACTCCTGGCGGCCCCGCTTCAAAATCCGACTCCCCGGATACAATCTGGGCGAGCAGTTAGTTCAAGCTGCGGTGCAACCGCTTGTCGCTTCGGGTTTGTTTGTTCCCAACGATGGTTTGTCAACAAATGCTGCTGCGCCGGGGGGCGTGAGAGCCGATCGCGCGGCGGGCATGGCTTTGGTTTGGGCGATCGCTGGCTGTGTGCTGACTTTCAATACCGATTGGCTCCTCGGTCTATTTCTGCAATCTGCGACGGTCAGTCAAGCTCCTAGCGCTTCTGAAGTTTGCAGCGGCCCAAATTGTCAAAATTCAGCTCCCAAGGCTTTGGGCGACGTTACAGCCCGACTTCCGAACGAAACCCCGAACCCCGTTCCCCCTGCTGGGGAGGTGAATTTGCCTCAAATTCCGTTGCAACCGTCGCCGGAAGCGAACCAGCAAGAGGCTTTCAATGGCTCTGGGTTTACGAAACCGGGAAATACTAGCGTTCCTGTAGCTGATGTTTCTACTCCTCCGGTGTTCCCCACTTTGAGGAGCGAGCAGCTTGACGATCAGATAGCGCGCTATCAAGAGTACATTCACCTGCACAAAAAACCGCCGGATATTTTAATTGTCGGTAGTTCGAGGGCACTGCGCGGTATTGATCCGGCGGTTTTGGAAACCGCTTTGGCAGCTTCGGGCTATCCGGGGCTGAGGGCTTATAATTTTGGGGTTAATGGAGCTACTCTCCAGGTTGTAGATTCGATCATCCGCCGGATTTTGCCGCCGCAACAACTGCCGAAATTGCTGGTGTTGGCTGACGGGGCGAGGGCTCTCAACAGCGGGCGGCCGGATTTGACTTTTAGTGCGATCGCTTCTTCGGAAGGTTACAGGCAATTGAGCCGGGGTAGTTTTCTGATCCGCACCAATCAATTAGAATCCGAAACATCGAAGGAAAGCGCCAACAATCCGGTGGCGACTGCGACTGAATTGGTGAACAATTTGGGAGAAGCTCAAGCTAATGTTCAGCAATTGGTGAGTCAAAAGTTGGTGGAGGGTTCTGCAACTTACAAAAAGCGCGATCAACTTAAAGGGTTTTTGCGATCGATCGCCAATCCATCAGCCCCTGTTGCAACCGACAGCCCCCAAACCCCAGCCCTGGGTGAACAAACAACTGAAAACGTTCAGCCCACTGCTATGAGTAAACCCGTCAGCGAGTATCAACCAAATGGCTTTTTGCCGATCGATATACGCTTCAATCCCGAAACTTACTTTCAGAAGCACCCGAAAGTATCTGGTTATTACGACTCCGACTATCAAAATTTTAAATTGGTAGGCGAACAAGCTCTAGCACTCAAAAATCTGATCGAATTTACCAAAGTTCGCAACATCAATCTCGTGTTTGTGAATATGCCTCTGACTGAAGATTATTTAGACCCAGTGCGGACAGGTTACGAACAAGAATTCCGGCAATATATGCAAGAATTAGCAGCTCAAAGCGGACTAATTTTCCTAGATAAGAGTTTATTGTGGCCCCAGGCGCGAGAATCTTTTTCCGACCCCAGCCACCTCAACCGTTACGGTGCTGTTGCAGTGTCTAAGCGGTTGGCTCAAGATCCCATGATTCCCTGGCCGGCGAAACAGTAGTTATAATTTTTGAGTGGTGAGTTATTTTAGAAGTTAAATGCTCCCAACGTTGGGAGTGCGGCGCGACTATCTCAAAACTATTCTTTCCTGCGGCTAAGTAGTAGTGAAAATGAAAAGATTGATATTTCCAGAAAATAGCAAAAATCAACAGATCAAAAGTCCAAGAAAAAATTGGCCTTTGATATTTTTTATATTATCTTTAGCATTTTTCTGTTTCAGTTTGTATAAAGGTTTCTTTTTACCTTTAGCTTTATCATCTGGGCCGCCCAGCAACGAACAAAGTAGCGAACAGCAAACTCTGGCCCCCTTTGAAGAGGTTGTCAAAGACTCGCAAAAGTTAGAGGGATTATTTACTCTTTACCGCAATCAAGCAACTGATAAAGTATATCTGGAAATTAAACCGCAACAACTCGACAAAAAGTTCCTGTGCTTTGTGACATTGGCATCGGGTTTGGGGGAAGCGGGCATTTTGAGCGGAATGCCGATCGGCGATTTCTTGTTTCAACTGCGGCGCGTCCAAAATAACGTGCAGTTTGTGATACCAAATATAAATTTTCGCACAAGTCCGGGCGATCCGCAAGCAGGTTCGGTAGCACGGGGATTTAGCGAGTCGATTCTCTATTCTTTGCCTCTCAAAAGCATTCATCCGCAAAGACAAACTCTGCTAATCGATTTAGGCGATTTGCTGATGAGCGACAAACGCGATTTACCAGGGGTAAAAGCGATTTTGCCGATGCTTTTGGGCGCTTCTTACTCGATCGATGCAGACAAGTCTTCTTTTAAAGATGTTAAAGCGTTTCCGCTGAATGTGGAGATTGCTTCTGTCTATGGTTTTTCTAGCGATAATGACAGTGAAATTAACTATTTACCTTCGATTCCTGACAGTCGGGCTTTTAACCTCCGCATTCACTACAGTTTCTCGGAAGTGCCGCTAAATAACGGCTACCGCCCCAGACTTGCGGACGAGCGAGTGGGCTATTTTCTCACAGCATATAAGGACTTTTCTGACAAGAGCAGCCGGGAGCCTTTTGTGCGCTATATCAATCGCTGGCATTTGCAAAAGCAAATCCCGACGGCGCCGATGTCGCCTCCGGTGCAGCCGATCGTCTTTTGGATTGAAAATAATGTGCCGGTGGAATACCGAAACGCAATCCGCGAGGGCATTTTGGCGTGGAACAAAGCTTTTGAAAAGGCAGGTTTTACTGAGGCAATTCAGGTTAAACAAATGCCGGACAATGCTAAATGGGACCCGGCTGACGTTCGCTACAATACTATCCGCTGGTCGAGTTCTTTTGAGCCTCAGTTTGCCGGCATCGGGCCGTCTCGTACTAACCCGCTGACGGGGGAAATTTTGGATGCTGACATTCTGTTGGATGCTAATGTTGTCCGGGAAATCAAACAGGGCTATCGGTCTTTGGTGGAACAAAATCGATCGCTATCTAAGAGTTTTCAAGGGCGAAACGGTTCTAATACCAATCCCTGTCAGTTCGGGATGTATTCTCGCTATTTGAATGTGCTAGAAAATGGGGATTTAGGAAAAAGCAGCGGGGAAAATGCTCAAGGTGGAATGGCTGATGATTTGCCGACTTTGGTAGAAAGATACCAAGAGCAAAAGCGCTCGCCTTTATCGCGGTTGATGTCGAGTTCGGATATGTGTTTTGGGTTGGAATCGAGCCGCCAGTTTGCGATAGGGGCAATGTCGATGGATCTGTTGGAAAATGCAGCGCCTAGCAGTGGGACGATTGACAATTATGTTAATGAATATATCCGATTTTTGGCTGCTCACGAAGTCGGTCACACTCTGGGTTTGAGGCACAATTTTCACGGGAGTACGATGCTGCAACCGGAGGATTTGAACAATACTCAGGTAACTCGCACGCAAGGTATGATTTCGTCGGTGATGGATTATGTGCCGATTAATTTGGCACCTCCGGGAACTGTGCAGGGCGACTATTTTCCAACGATTGTAGGGCCCTATGACGATTGGGCGATCGAGTACGGTTACAAGGTGATTGGCGGCCGGGACCCCAACAGCGACTTACCAGCGCTGCAACAAATTGCCAGCCGCGCTGCGGAACAGCAATTAGCTTACGCGCCGGATGAAGATTCTTTTGATATTCTCGATCCCGCTGCAAATACTTTCGATCTCAGCGCTAATATGCTGAGGTATTCGCAATGGCAATTGGATAATGCTAGGGCGATGTGGAAGCGTTTAGAAAAGCGCACTCCGGCTGGGGAAGACGGTTATAACGAACTGCGGGTGATGTTTGATTCGGTGTTCGGGTATTATGTCAACCAAGTGATGAATGCTACTTTGTATGTGGGGGGACAGTCGTTTAGTCGGATTCGCCCTGGAGATCCTAATGCGAACTTGCCGTTTGTGCCGATCGAACTTTCTCAGCAGCGAGAAGCATTAGCAACCCTTGAAAAGTACGTTTTTGCGCCGGATGCGTTTAGTTTTGCGCCGGAATTGCTGAATAAATTGGCGCCTTCGCGCTGGGAACACTGGGGAAGTCCGGCTTTGGTGTTTCCTCTAGATTACCCGATCGGCGATCGAATTACTTTTTTGCAGCGGTTTGTGTTGCGGGTTTTGCTATCTCCGATGCGCTTGGCGAGACTGCGGGATGCAGAGTTAAAATCCGCGCCGGAAACTGCTTTGAGGTTGCCGGAAGTGTTGAATACTGTGCAAAAGGATATCTGGCAAGAGGTTTTGCAGCCGGAAAAGAAGATGCAAATTTCAACTTTTCGGCGTTCTTTGCAGCGGGAACATTTAGCAATTTTGATCGGAATGGTGCTGCGAAAAACGAGTGTTCCAGAGGATGCGCGGAGTTTGGCTTGGTATGAGTTGCGGCAGTTGCGGGAGGGTTTGAGTAAGAGTATTCGGAATTTGGATCGGAATGCTGATGCTTATACGCGGGCTCATTTGGAGGAAACGCGCGATCGAATTTCTAAGGTTTTGAATTCGCAAATTCAGTCAAATTAATTTGGGGGTTCAGAAACCGGGTTTTTTACGATAATATTTCGTGGCCACCCCCAGATTCGATAAAAAACCCGGTTTCTTTGGTGGAAGTGCGTAATTCCTGACTTAGGAATGAGAATTAAATAACTTCCACTCTTGAAAGTGGGATGGGCGTCCCGCCCGTCCAAAAAGGACGG
>NZ_JAUBTS010000032.1:61729-72599 GCF_036705105.1 Microcoleus sp. B9-D4 | reverse complement strand
TACGATATTTACAGGCTTTTATGTGTGAGAAAATCAGCTATATTCACTGGTTTAAGGAACTTGTTTTTAATTGCTGAAATCAGCAGTTTATAGGATTCGTATGTCTATTTTCAAAATCCTATCAAATAAGCATTCAACACTTCTGCTCAAATTCCTCATTACTCATGTGTTTCGGACACTGTTGAGGCTGATCCCAGACAACTTGATGGTCGCCAATTCCCAACTTCTTTCCCCGCCCTTAAGTCCGTCTTACGGAGATGATTTTTCCGAAAAACAGCGTTCGCTCCCTGCTGTTTTACCAAAACTAAATCGACATAATTGCCATAAGCTCGATCCGCTAAGATTACATCGTTGGGGAGTAAATTTGCATAAAGCAAACGGCTCATCACAATCTCACTCGTCGCCAACGAAGCAATACCAGCCGATACCACTGCTCCTGTCAGCAGTGAAAACAGCACTACCATTTTCGCGATCGTCCATCCACACCCAGTTTTTTGATTGCTGTGTTGCGGATACTCGGCTTGATTGGCGGCAGTATCACTCATTAACACCGTTGTCCCATCTAGTACCCGCACCCGCAATCCACACCATTGTTTTTCTGTTGGAACTTGCTTTTCTAGAGCTTCTGCGACTATAGGTACTAACTGTTGGACGAGTCTTTCGGGTAGTCGTTGACGAGCTTTACTGTAAGCCCCTGTGTCTGAGGAAGGAGGCTTGACTCCGGCTACACTTAGCCAGGTACTCATCCGCTTCACTGCTTGACGCTTGACTTTTGTCTGGATCTAGTACCTGCGATACCATCGCCCATAAGGTCACTATCGGTGTGTAGACACTGCTGTAATACCTCACGTTCTCGTTAGCCAACAGCTCAAGGACTTGAGAGTCTGGTAGCAGTTCTCTCCAGGGTAAGGCGACACTCTGTAAAAATTGTTGCTTGAGAATGGACGCACGATTTGGCATACTAGAGGGAGATATTTTGGTTTGTAAGGCAATTATCTATGTAGATATTGCCTTACAGATTTTTTTTTGCTGACTTTTTCAGTGCCATTGGTCTTAAGTTGACACGAAGAAGGGCAATGCCGTTTCCCTACAGGTATTACAAAAACGTGCGATCGACCAAAAGCAGATGCGAACCAATCCTTTAACCTACAATACTATTTCTAGAGATGCCATCACCGAGCCTCCCAAAGACTCCCTCAAACCATGCCCAAGCCAAAAAAGACCCCCGCCAAAACCTACACTGAAATCAACCTCAGCGACCCCCAATACTACTTCAACCGAGAACAAAGCTGGCTAGAATTCAACAACCGCGTGCTCCACGAAGCCCTCGACCCCCGCACGCCCCTCCTAGAAAGGCTCAAATTTCTAGCTATTTTTAGCTCCAACCTAGACGAATATTTTATGGTGCGCGTCGGCGCCCTCAAACAACAAGTACACGCAAAAGTCAGCAAATTAACCTCCGACGGCCGCACGCCCCAACAACAGCTAGATGCCTTGAACAAGCGGCTTTTGCCGATGGTTACTCAGCAGCACTCGTATTTTGAGCAAACCCTGCGGCCGAAACTAGCAGCAAGCGAAATCTACATTCTCGACTACATTGACCTCAATCAAGAACAGCGCAATTACTTGCACCGCTACTTCAAAGAACAAGTATTTCCCGTACTCACTCCCCTAGCAGTTGACCCCAGCCACCCATTCCCCTACCTTTCTAATCTCAGCCTCAATTTAGCAGTAGTAGTCAGGGACCCCGACACGCGGGAAGAATTATTTGCCCGCGTCAAAGTACCGCAGGTTTTACCGAGGTTTGTGCCGCTACCGGGGGATTTGCAGTGGCAGCAGAGGGGCAAGTCTCCTGTTTGGACTGGCGTCCCCCTAGAACAGGTGATTGCCCACAATTTAGAAGCTTTGTTTCCGGGGATGGACGTTGAGGAATATCACCCGTTCCGCATTACTCGCAATTCCGATTTGACGGTGGAGGAAGATGAGGCGGAGGATTTGCTGCTGGCAATAGAACAGGAGCTCCGCAAGCGCCGGTTTGGAGGTTCTGCGGTGCGGATGGAAATTCAAGCGATTATGCCCCCTGCGCTGCGAGATATGCTGATGGAGGAGCTGGAGCTCGGTGAGCAAGATGTTTACGTCGTAGAGGGGCTGCTAGGCCTCAAGGATTTGATGTCTTTTGTGGGGCTGCCGGTGCCGGAACTGAAAGACCCGCCTTGGACTCCGGTTGTGCCGCCGCGCTTGCGAAACTCGGAATCGGCAAGGATTTTAGACAAATCGAGGTTGGATGCTGAAGAGGGCGAGGATATTTTCACGACCATCCGGCAGGGGGATTTGATGCTGCACCATCCTTATCACTCGTTTGCCGCGACGGTGCAGCGGTTTATTACTGAGGCGGCGCACGATCGCTCCGTGTTAGCGATTAAGATGACTTTATACCGCACTTCTGGAGATTCGCCGATCGTCAGCGCCTTAATTCAAGCAGCGGAAAACGGCAAGCAGGTAGCCGTTTTAGTAGAGCTCAAAGCTAGGTTTGACGAAGAAAATAATATAAATTGGGCTCGCAAGTTAGAACAAGCTGGAGTCCACGTAGTTTACGGTTTGGTGGGACTCAAAACCCACACCAAAATTGTGATGGTAGTGCGTCGCGAGGACGATTACATCCGCCGCTACGTCCACATCGGCACTGGCAATTACAATCCCAAAACAGCCGGACTCTATACCGATGTGGGTTTGTTGAGTTGTCGCGAGGATTTGGGATCGGATTTGACGGATTTGTTTAATTATTTGACTGGTTATTCGCGGCAGGTATCTTATCGCAAATTATTGGTGGCACCGGTCAATATGCGCGATCGATTTTTAGCTTTAATCCGCCGCGAGGCAGAATTCTGCCGCTTGCAGGGCGAAGGCGGCACCGGTAGCTGCGGCCGCATTGTCGCTAAAATGAACGCTTTAGTTGACCCTCAAATCATTGTTGCTTTGTACGAAGCTTCGCAAGCGGGAGTTAAAATTGATTTGATTATTCGGGGGATTTGCTGTTTGCGTCCCGGCGTTGAGGGTGTTAGCGAAAATATCCGAGTTATCAGTATTATCGGTCGCTTTTTAGAGCATTCTCGGATGTTTTATTTTTTCAACGGTGGCGACGAAGAGGTGTATATTGGTTCTGCTGACTGGATGCAGCGCAATCTCACCAGACGGGTTGAGGCCATAGTTCAGGTGGAAGACCCGACAATTGCCAAGGAATTGCAAGAAATTTTGGGAGTAATGCTGGCTGACAACCGCCAAGCTTGGGATTTGCAGCCCTCGGGACACTACTCTCAGCGGCGGCCGCCTGCTAATTGCCCGGAGGTGAGCTCTCAGCAAATTTTGATGGATATGGTTTTGAATTAATCATTAGTCATTAGTCATTAGTCAAATTTGCAGTTAGCAGTTGTCCGTTCTTGTTAGTTATTAAGCTGTACTGCATTTAATTTTCACTTTTTGGGCGGGCTCTTCGGCCCAGCCCACAAGATTTTTACTAACATAACTATAGCAATCCTTGCATGATTTGTGGGATGGGCTTCTAGCCCGTCCCACCCAGTTGTGGGATGGGCTTCTAGCCCGTCCCGACTAGAAACCCAAACCACGTTTATAACTTACGAAAGGATTGCTATGTGCAAATTAAATGCGCGACAGCTTAGCCGACCACTAATGACTACTGACTAATGACGACTGACTAATGACTACTGACTACTTAACTGTTAAAAGTACGCTTGAATTCTTCTAAAAGATCGTCGATTTCTTCGATCGCCTGACTCACATCTATTCTCATGGCTCCCAAGTCCGATCGATCTAACAGCCGCACGAGGGATTCCCGCTTGACTTCGATCTGTGCTACGCGCTCTTTGATTGTTTGTGCATCCATTGTTTTTTGCCTTTGCTAGTATTAACAAAAATATTTGACATTCCCCCCTGCGAACAGACGGAGATTCTTAATTCACCGACATCCCTTTTTGGGCCAATCCTTCACTGTTTTTATATGGGAAGTGATGAACCTGCTCAGGATTTTTGGGTCTGTGTTATAGTTTGATTGTACATCAAAACTTCAGCCAAACTTCAGCCACATTTTAGCGCAAAAAAGGCGGACGTTTGGTATCTGCGGGTTTATTTTTAATCATTCCAGCTAAAAATCGCTTCAGGGCCTTCTCCCGGTTTTTCATAAAAGCAGCCCAAAATCCCGGTTGATATTCATCCATTGTCTTGGCTAGGGCCCAGACATCGATCGCTAAGATATTATAAAGCCTTTCATCTTCGCGCTTGAGCGAGTTAATCTGCTCCAGAACCGCCTTGTTTGCTCCAGCAGTTTGTTTGTCTTCGTCTTTAATCATGTCCGAAAAATGGTTGAAAGGGCAAGAGTGTCGATCGCGATCGCCACTCTGTATACTTTGATGATACTGCCGATCTCGATTGCCTTCTGGAACCAAAGCCCCGCAATTAACACGGATATTTACCGATGGCGCGCCCGGACGAGTCCGGCTGGATAAGCTTCTGAAGCTAGAGACAAGACTGTGGATGCACACCGCTCCCGCGCTCATAGATGCTAGCAGTTTTTGCAGGTCTTTTGGCAAAAAAACTAAATTTATTCAAGACTTTTTGACAGATAATAATTAAAGTATATTATTTCTGTCCGACTACTTACCTCACTAATATGTTACGTAAAATTTCTTTAGCAAACCTAGCCTTAGTTGTTGGCGGTATTATAGCAGCAGTCGGGTTTGGAGCCTACTTCACAGACAGACCTACCCTGAACCTAGCCGGGTTTTTTTATGGAATTCCGCTGTTGCTGGGAGGTTTGGCTCTCAAAGCCGCCGAACTCGAACCAGTGGAGTTCACCGAACCTACCTCTGCTGAAGTTCTCCTCTTGCGAGAAAGTCAGGCCACAGATACTCAAAACCAAGTCCGCAAAGATATCACTCGATTTCGCTACGGCCAACCCGCGCACTTAGATGATGCTTTGGAGCGCTTGGGCCTGGCCCCGACAGACGAGGAACGGCCGCTTCTGCAAGGGTTGCGGGAAGTTGATGTTGATGGTGCTTATGGGTTAATTTTAGAGTTTTATTCGCCACTACTGGCGATCGACTTATGGGAAGAAAAGCAAGACAAAATAGCTACTTTTTTTGGGCCAGGTTTGCGCGCACAAGTGACTCAAAAGGCTGGTGACAAAATAGAATTGGCTTTAATTAAAAATACTCAAGCTTAAAGTAGTCTTAAGTTTTGAGTGCGTGAATTTTGAAGTCATCCATTAAACATTAATCCTGCATCAGCTTAGATACTGATTTTAGCGGCAGCTTGAAACCTGTCGCTATCAACAAAAACTCAAGCCGCAATTGGGCGATCGCCCCAATTTGATTTTCCTTAATTACAATAGTGGTTGAGAACCGATCGGGAATCTTAAATCAGGAGAAGCACAAATGGTTTCGTCCCAAAGCAGGATAGGTATTATCGGCGCAGGAACATCAGGAGCTTATCTGGCAATTCTGCTGATTCAACAAGGGTTTAATTTTTGGCAACCACACTCAAATAATGGCTGAAACCTTTGTCTAGCAAGTCTTATAAAAATAAGATGCCTTTGCCATCGCCAGAAAATTGGTCATCGTTAGCCCACGCGAGAAACTTAGATAAAAACTTAAATAAAAGAGGTTTTTTCGCTCCCCTGAAAGAAACCGGGTTTCAGACTTAAGCAAATTCATGTTTTTAGAGAAATGCAGGCAAGTTAAGGATAAACAGAGTTAATCAGCTTTAATAAACAAGCGAGAACGAGTAATAAAACGCTCTCCCTCCGGCCCTTCGAGGGAAAAATCGCTGCCTCCGGGCCCCGATGCCACGTCTATAATTAACTGCGTGTGCTGCCAATATTTGTATTGCTGCGCTGCAATATAAAAGGGACAACCGCCTATTTCGCCCAGCAATACGTCACCATCACCGATTATCAATTCGCCATCGGGAAAGCACATGGGGGAACTACCGTCGCAGCAGCCGCCGGATTGGTGAAACATCAATTCTCCGTGTTTAGTTTTGAGATGATTGATTAATTTTAAAGCCGCTTCTGTTGCGGTGACTTTTGCGATGGTTTCCATTGCAGTCTCTTTGTGTAGCAATTTTATTTCGTTTTTGAATGAGATTTTTTTATGAACCGCAGAGGGCGCAGAGAAGGAGAGGAAAGAGAGAAAGAAGGAGTTCACTAATCATTGAAGTTTGTCCTTCTTCCTGTTTCCTTCCCAATGACTAAAACTTTAGAAAAAGCCTAAAGCTTTGGGGCTGTAACTTACCAACAAATTCTTGGTTTGCTGGTAGTGATCTAACATCATTTTGTGATTTTCGCGGCCGATTCCAGATGATTTGTAGCCGCCGAATGCTGCGTGGGCCGGATAGAGGTGATAGCAGTTTGTCCACACGCGGCCTGCTTGAACGGCGCGACCGATGCGATAAGCGGTGTTGATGTCGCGAGTCCAAACTCCTGCACCTAAACCGTAGAGAGTATCGTTGGCAATTTCTAATGCTTCGGCTTCGTCTTTGAAGGTGGTGACTGCTAATACTGGGCCAAAGATTTCTTCTTGGAAAATTCGCATTTTGTTGTTTCCTTTGAAGACTGTTGGCTGGAAGTAATAGCCGTCTTGCAAGTCGCCGGATAAGATGTTTCTTTCGCCGCCAATTAGACATTCTGCGCCTTCGGCGTGACCGATTTTGACGTATTCGGCGATTTTTTCCATCTGGTTGATGGAGACTTGGGCGCCGAGGGCGGTTGTCGGATCTAAGGGATTGTCTTGTTTGATTTGGCGGATGCGATCGATCGCCCTTTCCATGAATCGATCGTAGATTGACTCCTGAATTAAGGCGCGGGAGGGACAGGTGCACACTTCGCCTTGATTAAAGGCAAACATGACTAATCCTTCGACTGCTTTGTCGAGGAATTCGTCGTCTTGGGCGCAGATATCTTCAAAGAAAATGTTGGGGGATTTGCCGCCGAGTTCTAGGGTGACGGGGATGACGTTTTGGGAGGCGTATTGCATGATTAGCCTGCCGGTGGTGGTTTCGCCGGTGAAGGCGACTTTGGCAATCCGGGGACTGGTGGCGAGGGTTTTGCCGATTTCGGCGCCGGGCCCGTTAATGACGTTGATTACGCCGTCTGGTACTAAGTCGGCGATGATTTCCATCAGTACCAAGATTGAGGCGGGGGTGGGGCCTGCTGGTTTGAGCACGACGCAGTTTCCGGCGGCGAGGGCTGGGGCGAGTTTCCAGGCGGCCATTAATATCGGGAAGTTCCAGGGGATGATTTGTCCGATGACACCTAGGGGTTCGTGGAAGTGGTAGGCAACGGTGGTTCCGTCGAGTTCGCCGATCGACCCTTCTTGAGCTCGGATGCAGCTTGCGAAGTAGCGGAAATGGTCGATCGCCAGCGGTATGTCTGCGAGGCGGGTTTCGCGAATTGGTTTACCGTTGTCCCAGGTTTCGGCGATGGCGAGGCGATCGAGGTTTTCTTCGATGCGATCGGCTATTTTGTGCAAAACCCGCGCCCTATCGGCTGGGGAAGTCTTACCCCACTTGTCTTTCGCGGCGTGGGCGGCATCTAGTGCCAATTCTACATCCTCTGCGCTCGATCGGGGGACTTGACAAATTGATTTTCCTGTAATTGGAGACAGGTTTTCCGAGTATTTCCCTTTCACCGGTGGCACCCACTTGCCGCCGATAAAGTTGTCGTAGCGAGTTTGAAAAATCGACTGACTGCCGGATTGAACAGGTGCTGCTACTACCATTTTATTACCTGATTAAAATTTGTTTTCGCGGACGATTAAAATCTCTTGCATATCAACTATCGTTTATTTTCTGCAACATCGGTCATTTTATATACAAAATTTTACATTTTTTCAAAATTTTGCAGTCCCTGTAGGGGCGGATTCACCAACAATCTGAGGCTAAAACAAACCATCTCAAAAACCCGCCCCCACCCAACGGTAAACACGATCAATTAACTGTGACGCACCTATCCTTTGTGCGGCTATAAAATTATCAGATAGCTGATAGTAAGCTTTGACCAAATGGCTGGTTTTTTCAGCCAAGAAGGGAGCAGAAATGGGCGCTTTAAGGTATTTGCTAATTTCCCTATCGTTATCAGCAACGTCAATATAAATCCCCTGAAATCTACCAGATCATTGCCAACCCAAATCACCGGCTTAAATTTGATTTATTGCAACTATTACAACTCTTGAGCAGACTCTTATAAAACATCGCGTGAGTGAGGCTATTCAGAAAAGTTTGATTTATTTGAGATGTTGCACCATTCTCAATAAGCTTTTTATGAACAGGCTTTCCGGCCTGTTCCACAAGAAAATTCACTCTTTGTGGAACAGGCAAGATGCCTGTTCTTGAGAAGGGTGCAAGATGTGAGATTTATCCGAGCTTTCTACCGCTCAACCTGTGGTAAATTGCCGAATTGTTTCATCAGCTTGATGTCTAGCCGTCCGTCGCAAAGGGTCACGTTTTTTAAATTTGCACCCCGAAAGTCAAACCTTCGCAGCGTTTTATTGCTAAGATTGAAAAAAATAGTAAATAAGTGCATTCATCATTATCAATGTGACGAGGTTGCATAATATTTATTAGCACCATAAGCAATAAGGGTTAAAACACTCAATGTCTGCTCAAGGGTTTTATCGTCGTTCACTCCCCGATTCTGCTATTGCCTTTTCCTCCGTAGAGGGAAAGCAAATATTTCGAGAAGCGTTGGCATTGGGAGGTATGGAAGGGTATTTTGCTCTAGCGGAACAGTTTCATACCCAAGCAGAACCCGCTTTTTGTGGATTGGGTAGTTTAGTTGTTGTTCTTAATGCCTTATCCATCGATCCGGGTCGCATTTGGAAAGGGGTGTGGAGATGGTATGGAGAGGAATTTTTAGACTGTTGCTTACCTCTTTCAGTCATTAAAGAAAACGGTATCACCTTTGATGAGTTTGTCTGTATAGCACGTTGCAACGGTGCTGTTGTAAAACCTAATCGTTACCACCAAAGCAGCTTGGAAAACTTTCGGCAAGCAGTTGAGAAAGTGACTACGGCGTCAGGTGATATTCATCTAGTTGTTTCCTACAGCCGAAAGGTATTGGGACAAACGGGTGATGGCCACTTCTCACCAATTGGTGGCTATCATCCAAAGCGGGATCTAGTTCTTCTGCTGGATGTTGCCCGTTTCAAATATCCACCTCACTGGGTTTCTCTGCGTTTATTATGGCAAGCATTTGAACCTGTCGATCCCGTCACTAATCAATGTCGCGGTTATATTTTATTGCAGAAGAGTGAAAGGTTGCCAGAAACCTTCTTTCATGTTGCTTGTGATTTACATCAGTGGCGTAGTGTTGCTCCTTACTTTGCAGAAATACTCCCAGACATTCTAAGAAAAGAGCAACCAGATTCCATTGCTTCATGTGTCAGTACCATTCTGCACCATTTGCCTGTTGAATTCACAACTATGGTGAATATCTCCTCAGAGACGGCAGAGACACTTGAGAAATTACGGGCAGCTATTGAGTTAAATTCACTGTTTAATATTGTTCACCAATGCTTGTCAAGCGATGACGGGGATGCAATGTCTGTTGTAGGGAAGTGGCCGCAACAGCCATTCGCAGCAGAGATAATAACAGCAATATTACTCTCCTGTCCCGAAACGCTCTATGCAACTCTCAAACCCAAGTTACGACTGTGGTTTAGTGAGGTTCGCTACCTTGAGAAACTACTCCCTCCCTTGGATGTAGAGATATCTAGATTGAGAGAACAAATGTCAGCACTCCAGGAGTTTTATATTTTATATTCAAAGGGACATCAGTGTAATATCCCTCCCAGTTAGCACCTACCGCTTTTTGAACTCCCCAAATCTCGCCTAACTACAAAAGTGAAAATTAAATAGCAAGATTTAATAATACGATGTTGGTGTCGGTTGTGGAGGAAGATTCGCGGCCGGGAAATATTAGGCGTGTGACTGATGCGAGTGAGGAATGGACAACGGAAAAAGTGGAAGTAGTGGTAAAAAAATGTAGGGCGAACATCTGGCTGGCTGGCGGTTTTTGCCTAAATTCTATTTGATTGACTCTTGGCTGAGGTAATCAGCACACATCTGTTTATCTTCTTCTGTTGCTTTCGGATTGGCTCTGAGATAATCGCTAATCCAATTGCAACCAAATGCCATTAGTTTATCGAAATCCCAAACCCACAGTTTGATGGTGTTGTCACTGCTTCCAGAAGCCAAAGTTTTGCCATCTGGACTAAAGGCGACGCTCAAGACCCAATTGCTATGCCCGGTGAGGGTAGCGATGGGTTTTTGGGTTTGCAGGTTCCACAGTTTGATGGTTTTGTCATAACTTGCAGAAGCCAAAGTCAAGCCATCGGGACTAAAGGCGATGCTATAGACCGAATAGCTATGCCCGGTGAGGGTAGCGATGGGTTTTTGGGTTTGCAGGTTCCACAGTTTGATGGTGTTGTCACTGCTTGCAGAAGCCAATCTCTTCCCATCTGGACTAAAGGCGACGCTATAGACCGAACTGCTATGCCCGGTGAGGGTAGCGATGGGTTTTTGGCTTTGCAAATCCCACAGTTTGATGGTGCTGTCATAGCTTGCAGAAGCCAAAGTCAAGCCATCTGGACTAAAGGCCATGCTCCATACCGAATCGCTGTGCCCGCTGAGGGTAGCGATGGGTTTTTGGGTTTGCAGGTTCCACAGTTTGATGGTGTTGTCACTGCTTGCAGAAGCCAAAGTCAAGCCATCGGGACTAAAGGCGACGCTATAGACCGGATTGCTATGCCCGGTGAGGGTTGTGACCTCTTTTTGGGTTTGCACGTTCCACAGTTTGATG
>NZ_JAUBTS010000032.1:0-61629 GCF_036705105.1 Microcoleus sp. B9-D4 | reverse complement strand
CTGTTGTCGTCACTTGCAGAAGCCAAAGTCAAGCCATCGGGACTAAAGGCGACGCTTCTGACAGAATTGCTATGCCCGGTGAGGGTAGCTATGGGTTTTTGGGTTTCCATGTTCCACAGTTTGATGCTGTTGTCGTCACTTGCAGAAGCCAAAGTCAAGCCATCGGGACTAAAGGCGACGCTTCTGACAGAATTGCTATGCCCTTCCAAACTATTGCGCTCTTTTACTGTGGACACTGCTTGTTGCAGCGCAGCTATCACTCGTCCTCTAAGATGTTTTGTCGTCTCGGCGGAAGCATCTAGTTGTTTGAATGCTTGCCCTGCCTTTAATGCTTCCAACAGTGCTTGGAATATCTGTCCTGAACGAAATGATTCATTAGAAAAAGCCGTTTCCTGGATAACATTTGCTAAATTCTGGGCTTGAGTTACCTGATACATAGCAAATTCTTTTGCTTTCCTTAGCGTCTCATTTGCCTCTTTCAAAATTTGATTGGCTTGTCTCTGGGCTTCTAACTCTCGTTCAACTTCCCGTTGTTGTACTTCCCGACTGGCATTTAAAAACTGATAATCCAAATCGCTCAAACTTTTATCGGCTGCCCAATTTTGAGCATCTTGCAAGGCTTGACCCCGCAACAGCCGCGATTCATCTTTACAATCAGACTCTATCCAAGCTTTAAAACTTTCGCTGTAAGGGCGGAGATTCGCTAATTGTTTTTCCACCCAATCTAGGTTAAAAACCGATTGATAAATTTGATTATAAACTTTAAGTGTGCCAGACTGCTTAACTACCAAGCCAGTTAATCGCAGTTCCATTTGTTCGGGACTATCATCAGTCCCTATCTCATTGTGCTGCAAAATTTGCTGATATAATCCCAATAACCGACTTGCCCGTTGTTCGCTGCGTAAAATGCGATCGCGAATCGTCTTCAAGTGTTCCGGTTCATCCTGTCCTTCCCAATTATCAATCACTTTTTCTCGGACTAATTTTTCTACCCACTCAGCGGGATTTTGAATGGGTGTATAGTTGGCACTATCGAGCAGTAACTTACAAAGTTTTTGTGTTAAAAATGGCTGTCCGCCCGTCCAATATAAGATTGCTTCTAATAATGCTTGCGAATTTTTTCCTTGAGTTTCTAACCCGACTGCCAAAGGTTGGGCTTCTGCTAATTGAAACCCTGTTAACTCTATCCCTCTACCTATATTAAACGGAGTGCGTCGCTTGTCTTGAATTAAATCTGAGGGAGTTGCTACCCCTAACATCGTAAATGTTAATCGACCATAGTCGGGTTTGTCGGCTCGATTATTATAGCAATCACGAATCACAGCAAAAAAATCTTCTATTTTAAAGTTTAAGCTAATTAAGCTGTCCGATTCATCGACAAAAATTACTATATTACCTGAAATATTCTTGAGTAATACTTGTTCAATGAATTTACTAAATCGTTTAACATTCGATAGTAAGCTGTTCTGCTCCCACCATTCATCTAAATCAAAAATGTCATACAAATCTAATCGGCTGACGATGCTATCAATCACGCCTGCATACCACTCTTCTGGCGTAATATCTGAGGTGCCAATTTCTGTGATATCAATACTACTACAGGCGATTCCCTCTGCTTGTAACCGCTGCATTGTCCGCACTCGCAGGGATGATTTTCCCATTTGTCTGGCATTAAGAACATAGCAAAATTCTCCGGCTTTTAAAGCTTGATAAAGTTCTTCATCCGCCTTTCTAGTGACATAAGTTGGGGCGTTTGCTGGCAGGCTCCCTCCAACTTGATATTGATAATCTTTCATAGGTCATTGTTAATTTATATATGAAACTCAGAGAATCAAGGGATCAATTTGTACAGTCGTACAGGTTCAGGAATTCCCTTTAACTGTTGCATACCTAAGTCAATCACATTTAAAGATAAATGGGTTTTAACGACTTGATAAACTGTTTCAGAAATACAGATTCCTCCTGGCTGTGCTTTCCCTTCTAAACGAGCAGCTAAATTTACACCAGCCCCCCTGATATCATTATTAATAGAGAATATTTCCCCCAAGTGAATACCAATGCGGTGTTGGAGGACATGACTCGGAGGTAAGCTTGTAGCAGCTTCGGCGAAATTTCGTTGTATTTCTAGCGCACAGGCGACTGCTTTTACGGCACTTTCGGGAAAGCAAATTAATAAACCATCGCCCATTTCTTTAAGGACTTTGCCTTGATGTTTAGCGCAGATGCCTCGGATGATTTTGAAATCTCGATTCACTAATTCTAGTGTCAGCTTTTGGTTGGCAACTGATAAAGCGGTGGAATTAACTACATCAGAAAAAATAATAGCTGCTAAATTACTCTCTACGTGCAAGCTTGATTGGTTATTAGTTTGTTGCACAGCAGTCATATTCGCTTGGGGAGAGGCTAGGCGATGGCGAAAATATTGACGGTACAAACCACACAATGGCATGACAGCATTTCCCTGAAATTTGATCAACCCCATGCTTCGCAATTTAAAAGCCTCTCCGGTGTGAATCTCTACAGGTTGTTCGCTGTTAATGACTTCTCTAATTGTTGCTGCTAGTTCTGCATCTTTTTCCAAGTTAACTAAATGCCGTCGTAAGTGATCGTAGTAAGGGCCTTCTTCAGTAGGAGCGACTTTTAGCAAGCGCTCTAAGCTAATTCTCCCCTTGGCAACTTGGTAGAGAGCAACTCGCACTAAATAAGGATGACCGCCCACCATTTCAATCAAGTCACAAATCTCTTGATTTGACCAATTTAATCGGTGTCGATTCACTAAATCTGTTACCTGTCTCTGATTTAGTTCAGGTAACTCTATGGGCAATCCCACGTTAAAGGGCGACTGATTAATATTGAGAGGAATATAAACTTCTTGAGAGTGAGAAATGACTAACCTTAGCTTTTTCCAAATTTCCTCATTTTTCCCCCGCTCGTGCCAAGCTCGTAATAATCCAAAGAAGTCGGTGGCTATTTCCGAATGCTGAAAAATGCGATCGACTTCATCTAACCCTAAAACAAGAGGCTGAACCGTGTTAGATAATAGATAGCGTTGGAAATACTTGGTGCTTTTATTTTTACTGCCGAGAACGCCTTTCCAATATTCTCCTAACCTATCTTCTAAATTTAATTCATTGGTAATCTCACCACAAAACCACTGCAATAACTCATCAAGATGGGTGAGAAAACTGCCATCAGCCCATTGAAAGTTTAAATAAGCCGTTTGATATCCCTGTTGCTTGGCGTGGTATAAAATTCGCTGCACTAAGGAAGTTTTTCCCATTTGCCGGGGGGCTTTGATTCGGATTAAAGCTCCGGGTTTGACAATAGTTTGGTAGCAGTCCGATTCAATGGGAGGACGATCGATATATAGGGGTGAATCTAAACTAACAGAACCTTCTGGGTTATCTAAATTGAGAAGAGAAAGGGGAGGGGCGGCGATCGATCGCGCATTTTCCACCACAGGCGACGACTCCTCAACGATATCGCTAACAGAAGCATCGCGCGGATCTGCTGCATCCAACTGGGAAAAATCAGACTTTTTCTTTAATACCGGCGTAAGTTCTTCGGGAATACCTGCCATGCTGATGCTAACGCAACCCAACTTATAGGCACGTTCGATCGACTCCCCCGCCGCCAACGTATCGTAAAAACCTACAGCAAATTCTCGTGCGGCGTTATCTCCCACGGTTTGCTTCATGCCGATCACATAGGGAATGTGACGTGCGATCGCCTCAGCTTGCACTTCTGAATAGCAAGCGTTGAGTATGACGCACTCCACGTACTCCTTAAACGCCTCAAACAAAGCTGCCAAAGCTTTGGCATTTACCAGCTTAATCTGCCCCATGCCATCTTCCAAGGCTAAACCGCCTTCTCCTGCACCATGCCCGGAGAAATGCACAATCTCTGGTTTATAATCTAATATGGCTCGCTGCATTTCTCTGGGTGTCACCGCCCACTGTTGCTCAAGTTGAAACTTGTCGCCCTTTTTAGAGCGTTGCAACCCCTCTGCAATTTCCTTCGCCTCTTTCTGTAAGTCCACAGGGGTGGTATTTTTGGGGTTGGCTGCCAAAAACAGGATAGTTTTTTTATTTCGAGTAGAAATACTCATCAATCGAACCTTCACGCTTAGGAGATACTGGAGCTTAAGGACACTACCCCACTCAGGGCGAGATATTTCTTGCCTTGACGGTATTTAAGCACAAACATCTTTATTTTTGTGGGTCAGTCAATTGGCAGAAAGCAGCACCCTGAGTCAAGCATAACCAATCGAAAAGGCGATCGCTACTCTCAAGTAATCATTTGAGCAACCTATTCCAGAAGTGCGATCGGCTTCCCCTTTTGCAGTCCTATTTCATAAATATCGAGATTCTTTATAGTTTTATTCTCATGCCAGATCCAGGATTTTTTGATGATTATTATTGCCTTAATTAGTACATAAAATCTTCTATACTTTCGCATTTATTTAATCCAAGCACTCCGAAAAAAACGGGTTTTTTATCGACTCTGTGGATATCAAAAATGATTTATTTTAGTTTACTTAAAAAATCGTTCAATTCCCCTACCAACCATTCTTTATCAGCTTGCGGTAAAAATAAGCCAAAACAATAGTTACGCGACTTGGTGCGAATCCGGCAAAAAGTTATCGATATTTTGAGCAATGGCAGATGAATTCCGCTCAACTTTACCCGCTGGATATCTTGAGGGCCGATCTGAATTGGTCTAGTGAATAAAGGAGAAGCAATCCTATACAAGCACCTACACAACCACATCAAAGCATAAAATACGGTAAATATTGTTATAGCCAGGAATGATATAACGAAAAAACCGTCAGATAATCTACTTGGCCAGTAGGTTGTAGCGTATTCACCAAAGGTAAATAGTAGAAAAAATCCCAAAATCAAAGAGCAGGGAAGTAAAAATTTATAACTCAGATGAATGAACTGGAAAAACCACTTGAGTTTGCTAGGTGAACGATCGGGGTGTATCTTGATGAATAACCACCGTTTAGCGTCAATTAAAGTAATTCGGGATTGGGGAGAGCGCTTAAACATTTTGTCGGGATTAATCCCGCTTGGCTGTTCCCCTCGCAGCGCTGATAAAGCATCTTTTGCTGAGTGAAATCGATCTTCAATTGCGGGTTCAATTATCTTCTCTAACCAGTCGGCAAACTCTGTAGAAATAGAGACGAGCTCGCGGAATTTTACCTTCAGCTTTTGTCTGGGTAAATCGGATGGAAATTTCTGGGTTAACAGGAAAAGCAGCGTTGTTCCTAATCCATACAAATCTGTTGATAATACAGCTTTTCCTCTGAATTGTTCTGGTGCCATGTAACCGTAGGTTCCGACAACGGTACTGCCTCCTGTAACGGTATGATGGTAAGTATTTTGAACTGCACCAAAATCAACTAGGAAGACTCGCCCATTTTTTTGCAGAATTATATTTTGAGGTTTGATATCTCGGTGGATAGTAGCAGGTAACAGCGATTGCAGATAAACTATAATTTCTAGCACTTTAGAGGCGATATGACGAACTTGCGCTTCATTGGGTTTCCAGCCATTTTCTATCAACTGTGCGAGAGATTTTCCCGGTGCGAGTTGTTGGGCGATATAAAAACAACGATCTTGGGAAGTATCCACTTGAAAGTAGTCAATATAGCGAGGAATTCCCGGATGATTCAATCCCGATAAAGTTTTGGCTTCTCGTTCAAATAACTCGATTTTCTTCCATTCAGTTGTCAGGCGCAGGGATAAAGCTTTGAGTGCAACTTTTTGATTGCTGTGTAAATCTACAGCAGCATAGGTAATTCCAAATCCACCCTGTCCTAATTTGCCGAGAATGCGATATCTTTCAGCAATAATTTTTTCCGATTGTTGTAGTGTTTTCATATTTTTCTGCCTGGGTTTGTTTTGGATAATTAGTCTGTTGCGCCGTGAGATATGAGTATTTTGGCTGCTGCTTCTCGGTCGGGGTTCCAGTTGGTTTCTGCTATCATTAGCGGCGTGTAACCATCGCAGTTTTTAGCGTCGATTGTTGCACCTTTAGCAATCAGCAAATTTAAGATTTCTACAGTGCCATAATGTGCGGCTTTGTGCAGTGGAGTTGTGCCACATATATCTCTGTTATTAACATCTGCACCGTTGTTAATTAGCAGGGCAGCAATATCATTGTGTCCGATCGCGATCGCTTGATACAATGGAGTTTGACCGTTCGCATTTCTAGCGTTAACCCTTGCGCCATTAGCAATTAGCAGTTCAGCGATATCTTGAGATCCTTGAGCAACAGCAAGATGCAGGGGAGTTTGAAGCAAGTTATTTTTGGCATTAACGAATGCACCTTTGGCAATGAGTTGTTTGGCTACATCCTCAAGTTTGAAATCGACAGCGATATGCAGTAAAGTTCTGCCATATTCATCTTCACTATTAACATCTGGGTTTTTACTAATTAGCAGCGCTACTGTATCCTGAAGTTTCAGGTCTACGGCGATATCCAGTGGAATTTTTCTGTGATTATGCTGGATATTAATTTTTGCACCATCCTCTAACGGCAACGGCGGCAGTTGATTGATATCCTGTCTATTCTTGAAAAAAGCAATATCTAGAGGAATCCATCCATCATTATTTTTTACATTGACTTTCGCGCCATTAGCAATTAAAAAAGAGACGATTTCTGGGCGATTATTTTGAACAGCTAGGTGTAACGGAGTATTTCCACTTGCATTTTCAACATTGACTTTCGCGCCATTAGCAATTAAAAAAGAGACGATTTCTGGGCGATTATTTTGAACAGCTAGGTGTAACGGAGTATTTCCACTTGCATTTTCGACATTGACTTTCGCGCCATTAGCAATTAAAAGCGAGACAATTTCTGGGCGATTATTTTGAACAGCTAGGTGTAACGGAGTATCTCCATATTGGTCCCTAGCATTGATATCCAGCATTAGCAAAGTGGCAACTTCTTTTGTGGCTGCATAGTGCAGAGGAGTTCTGTTTATACTATCTTTGATAACAATATTTGCACCGTCTTTAATTAGCTGTTGTACCAACTCCTTAAAACCTATTTTGGCTGCGTTATGTAATAAAGTTGTACCCTTGCCATTTCGGGCATTTTCTTCTTTGATGTTAATTTTTGCGCCCGCAGCGAGTAGTATTTTTGCGAGCGCCTTCGATCGCGCCATATGTAGAGGAGTCAAACCTTTATTGTTTTTGACATTGACGTTTGCACCTTTAGCAATTAGCGTCTGTGCCACTTCCACTTTTCTGCGATAGAATCTAGCAGCAAAGTGTAATGGTGTATTGCCATCTGTACCCTTATCGTTGACATCTACACCCTTGGCAATTAACAATTCTACCACCTCTTTTGAGCCAGCGTAGTGTAGTAAATTATAATTATTATATATCCTGCTATTAGCATTAATGCCAAGATCCAGATAATGCCTAACAGTGTTAGTATCTCCCTGTCCAACAGCCTCGACAACTGCATGGGGTGTAAATCCAATCCGGTTGAGGATAGGATATTTAAAGTGATTAAAAACAGCAACAGTAGCAAGAGCAGCAATTCCTATTTTGAGGCGTTTTTTCCATTGAGTCGGATTGGATTTAACGTTAACTATTCGAGGATGGCGAAGAGATTCAAGCGCTTCTTTTGCCGATCGAAAGCGGTTTTCTAAATCAGGCGCGCTCGCTTTTTCTAACCAATCGGCAAATGCTGAAGAAATCTGAATTTGAGAGCGAAAATCTCCCTCTAGTATATTTGTTGGTAATTCGGCGGGGGAACGGTGGGTTAGTAAATACAACAACGTCGATCCTAAACCATATAAATCTGTTGCAGGTACGGCTTGTCCAAGAAATTGTTCTGGAGCCATATAACCATAGGTTCCAACTACGGTACTTCCTCGCATTAAGGTATTGTAATAAGTGTTTTGCACTGCTCCAAAATCTACTAAGCAGACTGCCCAGTCTTTTTGTTTTTGGGAATTTATGGGCGATTTGAAAACAATATTCTCTGGTTTAATATCCCGGTGAATAACAGGTGGTGTCTGTGAATGGAGATAAACCAAAATATTCAAAATTTGTGTGGCAATGCGTTGAATTTCGGACTCACTAGCGTGCCAGCCACTTTCGACTAAACTGGCTAGAGATTGCCCTTCTGCCAGTTCTTGTACTATATAAAAACAACGGTTATCGGGAGTATCGACATAAAAATAATCCAAATAACGCGGAATTCCCGGATGATTCAATTTTGATAAAACATTGGCTTCTCGTTCAAATAGTTCCAGGACTTTCCAGTCATTCATCTTTTGTAAAGACAAAGCTTTGAGTGCGACTCGCTGGTTTGTTTTGAGGTCAATGGCTTCGTAAGTTGTGCTACTACCGCCTTCTCCAAGCAGATTTTTAATCTGATAGTGGTTGACTAAGTTATGGGGAATTTGTGAAATAATATCCATAGCATTATCCTGGGTTGATGAGTACCAAGAAACATTTTCTATTTGGGTTTTTGCAACCCAAATTTTGAAAAATTTAGGCAATGTAAGTTGAGTGTTTGAGTATATTTCAAACAAGTCAATAGAAAAGTCAATGACTGACTCTGTATATTTGCTTAAATTTCAATTACCGTATTTCTATGGATAGCTTACCCAGAATTTTGGAGTGTCATATCACCTTTGGCGAAAATTTACGTACGGGATATTGATCGTAATCGAGCCGATAATCATAGCCGGCGCGATCGTAAATGCCTGCAAGCAATTCCGGCAAATTAACAATAGGTTCTACATCTTCTTCCCGCAAAGGAAGTTGTCGGTCTTTTTGAGATGCTAGCCAACGTTCGTAGGCTTCTCTATCGCCACTTTCTCTCTCAGCGCCCTCTGGGTCCTCTGCGGTTAATCAAAAAAAATTTAGTGATTTTGGATACAATTCCCCACCAAACAGTCGATCGAACTCCTCAATTTTCGGTGGGGATCTAAAATTCACCTAAAGTTCGACGCCCTTTCGCAAAACCCTCCCTAAGATAGAAGTTAGGGGACGATCGGTCTAGTAGCCGATTCAGGGGCAAGTGTCAAGGACTCCATCGAACCCAAATCCAGAGCAGCAAGACAGGGAGGACATCAAAATCATGGTAAACGCGCCGACAGGGGAAACCCGCCTGGGCCCGATCGATCAGGTGCAAGCCTTAGACCGCGATTGCACAACCCTATCTCGTCACGTACTCCAGCAACTTCACAGCTTTTCAGCAGATGCTCAGGATCTCAGCGCCCTGATGAATCGCATCGGACTAGCTGCCAAGCTGATCGCAAGGCGACTCAGCAGAGCCGGATTAATGGCAGATGCCTTGGGGTTTACAGGGGCTACGAACGTGCAGGGAGAATCCGTCAAAAAGATGGATATCTATGCCAATGAAGTGTTTATCTCGGTATTCCAGCAAAGCGGACTTGTCTGCCGCTTGGCTTCGGAGGAAATGGAAAAACCCTACTACATTCCCGAAAACTGTCCGATCGGGCGTTACAGTCTGCTCTACGACCCCATAGACGGTTCTTCCAATCTTGACATCAATCTCAATGTCGGCTCCATATTCAGCATCCGCAAGCAAGAGGGGGACGATGCAGATGGTTCTGCTTCTGACTTGCTGCAACACGGACACAAACAAATTGCCGCTGGCTATGTACTATACGGCCCCAGTACGATGCTGGTTTATTCGATCGGTCAGGGTGTTCATTCCTTTACCCTCGACCCCAGTTTGGGCGAGTTTATTCTAGCTAACGAAAACATTAAGGTTCCCGATCGCGGCCCGATTTACAGCGTTAATGAAGGCAACTTCTGGCAGTGGGAGGAATCTTTGAGGGACTACATTCGCTACGTACACCGCAGCGAAGGCTACACCGCCCGGTACGGCGGGGCTTTGGTGGGGGATTTCCACCGGATTTTATTTCAGGGAGGCGTGTTTTTGTACCCGGGAACGGTGAAAAAACCCGAGGGAAAATTGCGTTTGCTCTACGAATCGGCTCCTTTGGCGTTTTTGATGGAGCAAGCCGGCGGGCGCGCCAGTACGGGGACTCAAGACATCTTAGACGTTGTGCCGACCAAACTGCACGAGCGATCGCCCTTGATAATCGGCAGTAAAGAAAATGTAGCGATGGTCGAGTCTTTTATTCAAGATCGATCGCGCAATCCTAGAACAGTCCAAGAGTGAAGTCATTAGTCATTAGTCATTGGTCATTAGTCATTAGTTATTGGTCATTAGTTATTGGTGATTAGAAGCAAAAAATAACAACTAACAACTAAGCAATGCCCAATGCTTTTAGACCCGATCCTAAATTCCCAATTAACAGCTATCAAATTGTAGGAGTTACAGTAATGACAGCAACACCAACGAATCACCTGTTAGAAATCAAAGAAATTGGCCAAAGTATCTGGATGGACAATTTGACTCGCGATCTGATCGAGTCGGGCGAACTCAAACAGATGATTGAAAGTCGTGGACTGCGCGGGATTACATCTAATCCGGCTATTTTCGAGAAAGCGATCGCGGGTAATGTGATTTACGATGCGGATATCGAAGCGGGCATCCGGGCGGGTAAATCTGTAATGGAGATTTACGAATCTCTGGTATTTGAAGATATCCGCAACGCTTGCGACATCTTCGCCCCAGTTTACGCAGAGTCGAATGGTTTGGACGGTTACATTAGTATCGAAGTGCCACCGACGATCGCCAACGATACAGAAAGCACGATTAACGAAGCCTTGCGCTATTACAAAGCCCTCGGCAAAGAAAACGTGATGATTAAGATTCCGGGAACCGCTCAAGGTTTGCCCGCAGTCGAGCGAGTCATCAGCGAAGGGATTAACGTTAACGTGACTTTGCTGTTCTCCGTTGACAGCTACGTCGAAACCTTCTGGGCTTACATTCGTGGTTTGGAAGCGCGGGTGGCTAAAGGTTTGGATGTGAGCAATATTGCTTCTGTTGCCAGTTTCTTCTTGAGCCGGATCGACATCAATATCGATGGCAAGATTGACGAGAAACTCAAAAATGTCACAGATATTTCCACAAAAGCTAAACTGGAAGCGGTGAAGGGGAAAGTTGCGATCGCCAATGCGAAGGTAGCTTACCAGAAGTATAAAGAGATCGTAGCGAGCGATCGGTGGCAAGCATTAGCAGCAAAGGGAGCGAAAGTACAGCGCTTGCTGTGGGCTTCCACCAGCACCAAAAACCCCAACTACAGCGATGTCATGTACGTCGATGAACTAATCGGCCCCGACACCGTGAACACTTTGCCGCCGAACACTGTTGAAGCTTGTTTCGATCACTGCGATGTCGCACCCCGGATTGAGAACAACGTTGCAGAAGCTTACACCCTGATCGAAAGTCTCAAAGATCCCGACATCGACATCAACTTGGACAAAGTGATGGCAGACTTGCTACTCGACGGGATTGATAAATTCGTCACCCCGTTCCAATCCCTGATGGATTCCTTGGAAGAGAAAGTCCAGAAGTTGTCACCCGTCGCTTAGGCAGATATCTGTATCCTTGAAGGCAGAAGCATTTAGGAGTCGGAATAGATAATTATCTGGGTTCTTAAATGCTGAGTTTTAAATTTTCTCTAGGAATTTTGAGATTAATGCCTCTGAGAGTTCCTAGAGAGCCAAATCATCTCCCTCCTCTAGCGGTATGAAGAACAGATTAGCTCTCTCACCGAAAAACTAGCAGAAATGACCGCAAACTATCATGGTGTCTTGGCAGGGTTAACAGCACTAGAACAAGGAAAATAAATAATGGTAACGCTACTTGAAAATCCACTGCGCGTCGGTTTGCGAAAAGAACGGGTGCCGGAACCACAAATTCTGGTAATCTTCGGAGCTTCTGGGGATCTCACCCAGCGCAAACTGGTACCTGCAATTTATCAGATGAAGCGCGATCGACGCTTGCCACCGGAAACTACCGTCGTGGGAGTAGCCCGCCGCCCTTGGAGTCACGATTACTTCCGAGAGCAAATGCGCGAAGGCATTGAAGAATTTGGTGGCGGCATTGGCAATGAAGAATTTTGGCAAGATTTCGCTAAAGGTTTGTACTATTGTCCGGGCGACATTGACAACCCGGAAAGCTATGAAAAACTCAAAGCTTTCTTAGCGGAACTTGACGAAGAAAGGAGAACTCGCGGCAATCACATATTTTATCTATCAGTTTCCCCGAACTTTTTCCCAGAAGCAATTAGGCAACTGGGCGCTGCTCAAATGCTGGTTGATCCAGTAAAACACCGCTTAGTAATTGAAAAACCCTTCGGGCGCGACTTGAGTTCGGCAAAAGCGCTCAACCGAGTCGTGCAGAAGGTTTGCCAAGAACAGCAAGTTTACCGGATCGACCACTATTTGGGTAAAGAAACTGTTCAGAATTTAATGGTATTCCGGTTTGCTAACGCGATTTTTGAACCGCTATGGAATCGGCAATTTGTCGATCACGTACAAATTACAGTTGCAGAAACAGTAGGCGTAGAAGACCGGGCGGGTTACTACGAATCCTCTGGGGCGTTGCGGGATATGCTGCAAAACCACTTGATGCAGATTTTCTGCCTGACGGCGATGGAACCGCCGAATTCCTTGGACGCTGACAGCATCCGCACCGAAAAGATGAAAGTTCTGCAAGCAACTCGCTTGGCAGATTTGAATAACTTGGAGTTCTCAGCGATTCGGGGTCAATATTCCGCAGGTTGGATGAAGGGCAAACAGGTGCCTGGGTATCACGATGAACCGGGGGTTGCTCCCAATTCGACAACGCCGACTTTTGTGGCGATGAAGTTTATGATTGACAACTGGCGCTGGCAGGGAGTGCCTTTCTACTTGCGAACCGGCAAACGGTTGCCGAAAAAAGTTAGCGAAATTGCAATTCAGTTCCGCGAAGTTCCGCTGCTAATCTTTCAGTCTGCGGCCCAACAAACTACTCCTAACGTTTTGACTATGCGCGTGCATCCGAACGAGGGGATTTCGCTGAGGTTTGAGGCGAAAATGCCGGGGCCGGATTTGCGGACGCGGACGGTGGATATGGATTTCAGTTACGGTTCTTCTTTTGGGGTGACATCTTCGGATGCTTACGATCGCCTGTTAATTGACTGTATGCTGGGCGACCAAACTTTATTTACCCGTTCTGATGAAGTGGAAGAAGCTTGGCGGGTGGTAACGCCGGCGTTGATGGCTTGGGAATCCTCCAACGACCAGGATTTGGTTCCTAAATACGAAGCGGGTACTTGGGAACCTGCGGAAGCAGAACTGCTAATTAACAGAGATGGCCGCAAGTGGCGAAGACTTTAAGAGTCAGTCGATTTTAGATTTTAGATTTTAGATTTTAGATTTACTGGACAGATGAATCTGAGAGCTTAAACTAGGGTCTAAAATTTTCAGATCTCCAGGACTACTGAACTAATGACCAATCACTGATGACTAAAAACTGACAAAGGAGAAAAAACCGATGACGATGACACCGATGAAAGCTCCGCCTCTGGTTTCACTACAAAGTCCTAAAGATGTGTCGATCGACCAAATAGAGGCCGAATTGAGTCAAATTTGGGAAAGTTACAGAGAATCGGGGTCGAAAGGGGATTTTCCGATCGCTACTAGGGCAACAACTTTTACTTTTGTAGTCTACGAACCCGAAGAAACTCAGCGGTTATTAGCGGATCTGGGGTTTTACGACGGGCCGGTGGACGGTATTACCGGGCCGATGACGGCATCTAGCATCAGGGCGGCTCAAAAAGCTTACGGGCTGCCGAGAACAGGCAAACCTAACGCTGAATTGCTGGCGACTTTGCGGGAAGAAGTGGCTCGCAAAAACTCCAAAGGCGAGGAGATGGGATCTAGCGGCTTGGGTTCCGGGGGTTCGGGCGTGGCTGACGCGATTGTGGCTGCCAATCCCTGCCGGATTATTGCTCTGTGCCCGACGGCGGGGGAAGATACGGGCGTGCAGGCTCAAGTCGCTGCTTATTGTCCGGTTCACAAGCGCACCAGCGGCAATCTGATCTGCTGCGAGTACATTACGCTGCGGGGTACGGAAGCTGCTTTGGAACGGGTGAGCGGCATCGTGACGGCGTTGACTATCGCTGATTTGCCGACGCTGCTGTGGTGGAAGGCGAATCCTGATGCCGATCGAGGTTTGTTCCAGCGGCTGGCGGCAGTTAGCAGTTCTGTGATTGTTGACTCTAGCAGCTTTGCTGAGTGTGAAGCGGAATTGCTGTTGATGCAAAGTCTGATCGAGGAGGGAATTCCGATCGCGGATCTGAATTGGCGCCGGCTGGCCGCGTGGCAGGAGTTGGCTGCTGAGGCTTTTGACGCGCCGGAACGTCGCGCTGCGATTCGGGAAATCGATCGGGTGACGATCGATTACGAACAGGACAATTCTACTCAAGCGCTGATGTATTTGGGCTGGCTGGCGAGCCGACTTCAGTGGCGTCCGGTTGCTTTCAAACAGGAAGAGGGCGATTACCACATCAAGCGAATTAAATTCGCCGGGCCCGACGAACGGGTTGTCGAAGCCGAGTTGGCTGCTATTCCTACTGCTGATACGGGCGATGTCGCGGGCGATTTGATTGCTGTGCGTTTGAATTCTACAAACGAAAAGGCTGACTGCGGTACAGTTCTGTGTTCGGAAGCGGGCGGCTGTATGCGGATGGAAACGAAGGGCGGCGCTCAAACCGATCGGTTTAACCAGGTGAGTCCTCTGTTCGATCAGGTGACGGAACAGTTGCTGGGCCAGCACTTGCAGAGTTGGGGCCGAGATGTGCTTTACGAAGAAAGTTTGGCAGTGACGGCTCAAATGCTGAAGTTGGCTAAACAGTAAAAAGAAGGGAGTTCGGCAACGGATTCGCTCGACGGATGTAACGGATGTCAGTCCGATGTCCGTCGGAAGAAGGAATAAGGATTGAGTTAATATTCAGTGGGGCAGGCAATGTCTGCCCTACTTTTTTAGAAGTTGTGAGTTAGAAGTTATGAGTTTGAATTAATCATGTTCTTTGATTCTCAACTTTAAATTACTTCCAAAAAGCAACTAAATTACCTCTCTTTTTCTCATTCTTCCTTCGCGGTATTCGCGTCTTCGCGGTTCGTTAAATATGTATTTTTTGTAAATATTCTAGAACTATGGCTTTAGTAATTGCTGGCGAACGCAGCGGGGCGGGAAAGACTACTGTGACGATCGCCCTTTTAGCTTATTTAATCCGTCGCGGCTTGAATGTTCAATCTTTTAAGGTAGGCCCGGATTACATTGACCCGATGTTTCATGCTTTTGTTACTGGTCGCCCCTGTCGGAATTTAGACCCGGTATTAACGTCTGAATCTTATGTAAAAAAGTGTTTTTCTCGTCACATTCAAGATGTCGATTATGCCCTAGTTGAAGGGGTGATGGGACTCTTTGATGGAGTGAGTCGAAAAAATCAGGAATCAGGAAGGCACGACACGGATTTTGACACGGATACACGGATTAATTATCGAAAAGAAGAAGGCAATTATGATTTTTCCTTTGCTTCTACGGCTCATGTTGCTTATTTGCTGAATTTGCCGGTATTGTTTGCGATCGATTGCAGCAGGCTCTCTGGTTCTGTGGCTGCGATCGCCCACGGTTTTCGTTCTTTTAACCCTGACCTTAAATTCGCTGGTTTGGTGCTCAATCGGGTGGCGAGCGATCGACATTTGGAGTTGCTTCAAGATGCTCTCAAACCGCTCAATTTACCTATTTTGGGCGTTTTGCGTAGGGATGAGGCTGTTACTATTCCCGATCGACATTTGGGGCTGATTCCTGCTGAGGAGTTGCCGAATCTTCATGCTGCGATCGATAAACTGGCTGATTTGGCTGCTGTTAGTTTTGACTGGGAGCAACTTTTGCCTTTGTTGGCTGCAACTCGAAATGGGGGGGGTGAGGGGTCTGAGCAACTTTTGGGTAGGCACAGTCTCCCTTCGGTTATTGTAACTCAAAAAGATGATGTTGTCAACTCTTTGGGAAAACAATTGGGAGTGAGGATTGCAGTTGCGCGCGATCGGGCTTTTAATTTTTACTATCAGGACAATCTTGATTTGTTGGAAGAGTTGGGTGCCGAGTTGGTATTTTGGAGTCCCCTTGATGATTCGGTTTTTCCTGACAACGTGCAAGGGTTATATTTTGGTGGTGGTTTTCCCGAGGTGTTTGCTCAAAAATTGAGCGGTAATGTTTTAATTCGGGATGCGGTAAGAAAGGCGATTTTTTCGGGAATGCCGACTTATGCGGAGTGCGGCGGTTTGATGTACTTGTGCGATTCTATTGTAGACTTCGATGGCAATTCTTGGCAAGGGGTGGGGGTGTTGCAAACTTCTGCTGCGATGGGTAAGCGTTTGACGCTGGGATACCGAGAAGCTGTGGCGCTGAGGGATAGTTCGGTGTTAACTGCTCTTGATGAGGTTTGGGGACATGAGTTTCATCGATCGCATTTAACTGTGGAACCGAGTAATCCAGTTTATCACAGTTGGAGGTATGGCAAGCGGGGGGAGGTTGAGGCGGTTGCTGAAGGTTGGGGAGTTTGTCAGGTACACGCTTCTTATTTGCATTTGCACTGGGGTGCTCGTCCTGATATTCCGGCTCGTTTTTTGCAGCGGTGTGCTGATGCGCGATTGTAAGGTTGATACAGAAACCGCAGATGTCAGGCAGATAAACACAGATTAACGCAGATTAATTTCAAGAAGGGCGATCGAATGAAAGCAATGTTGTTTATTTTCTTGTGGGATGAGTCGAAAGGTTGGTTTTTAGCTGCGCCCAGAGTTGAAATAAAGTGGTCTTACTATTTATATTAGAATATTTGTGAAGGAGAAACCTAGGGATGTTGGGATTTATGAGCGAATCAATTTCGACTAAGCAGTTGTTTGCGCAATGGGTGACACGGGAGAATTTCCGGCGTTACGGTCAAGTTATCTTTACGGCTGTTGATGGCAAGTCTTTCGATGCTGAGGACGCTCAGTTAAGTTTGCAAAATGGTGTTCCTAGATTTTACATTATGCGGCTCCATAAGGAAGGTCGCAAGTTTCGCAAAATTACGCGGCACGTTGAATGTACTCAGTGTTTGGGTTCTTTGGAGGGGAAGGATTGGTTGATGGCGGTTGCGCCTCCTGGGGATAGCGATAAACCGAGTTTGGATGATGTTGTTGCTTTTCGGATTCCGGGCAATTGTTTTATTAAGTTAGATGTGGGGACTTGGCACGCTGGGCCGTATTTTGATGCGGATTTTGTTGATTTTTACAATCTGGAATTGAGCGATACTAATGTGGTTGACCATTTTACTTTTGATTTTGTGAAACATCACCATCTGGAGTTTGAGATTGTTTGATGTTGGCGATTGGTCGTTGCGCTTTCTTTTTGGTGATTTTTGAGTAAGATTTTTTAACCGCAGAGGGCGCAGAGGACGCAGAGAGGGAGAAGGAGGGGGTTGGCAAGTTATTGGGGAATTCTTTTGGCCTCACTAGGCTGAATGACCGCGCTTGAAGGATAAAGTTTACAGGTGTTAAATTAAGTGCAATTGTTATGTCTGAGCAAAAGTATAGCATTGTTCTGCGCGAATGTCGTTTGTTAGGTGCGGGCGACGATCGCCCAAGGGTTGATATTGCTATTGAGGATGACCGAATAGTCGCTGTTTCGCCTCGGATATCAGAACTTGGCGAACGCGAAATCGATATTCAAGGCAATTTAGTTAGTCCTCCTTTTGTGGATTCGCACATTCATCTCGATTCGGCTTTGACTGCGGGGGAACCGCGATGGAATGAAAGCGGCACTTTGTTCGAGGGTATTCAAATCTGGGGGGAACGCAAGCAATGTTTAACTCTGGATGATGTCAAAAAACGGGCTGTTGAAACTTTAAGGCTGCAAGCGTCTCAAGGGATTTTGTTTGTCAGGAGTCACGCTGATGTTAGCGAACCGACGCTGACTGCTTTGCAAGGACTTTTGGAGGTTCGTGAACAAGTCAAAGATTGGATGACTCTGCAAGTTGTGGCTTTTCCCCAAGACGGGATTTACGGAAGTCCAGAAAATGACAAGCTTTTAGAGAAATCTCTGGATATGGGTGCGGATGCTGTGGGCGGGATTCCGCATTATGAGTTGACGCGGGAAGATGGGGTGAAGTCGGTTGAGCGAATTTTTGAACTTGCTGAAAAATACAATAGGTTAATAGATGTTCACTGCGATGAAATCGATGATGAACAGTCGAGATTTTTGGAGGTGGTAGCGGCTTGTGCGATTAGAAGCGGGGCCGGTTCGCGGGTGACGGCTAGCCACACGACGGCTTTCGGTTCTTATAACAATGCTTATGCTTTTAAGCTGATGGGAAGTTTGGCAAAGTCGGGAATTAATTTCATCGCCAATCCTTTAATTAATATCACTCTGCAAGGCCGCGCTGATACTTATCCCAAACGCCGTGGGGTGACGCGGGTTAAGGAGTTGTGGCAGCAGGGTTTGAATGTGAGCTTTGGCCACGACTGCGTGCAAGATCCTTGGTATAGTTTAGGTACGGCAAATATGTTGGATGTCGCTCATATGGCGGTTCATGTTTGTCAGATGACGGGAATGGCTGAGATTGCAGCTTGTTTTGATATGGTCACTGTCAACGGTGCTAAAACTCTCTATCTGGGAGATGATAATTATGGGATAGATGCGGGGAAACCTGCAAATTTGATTGTGTTGGATGCTGAGGATTGTTATGATGCTATTAGGAGGCGCGCTGCGGTTCGGTATGTGATTTCGCAGGGTAAGTTGTTGGCGGAAACTGCACCTGCTAAAATTAGTTTTTATGGTATTTGACAAACAATATTTTACGCTGTTAAATTGTGAATCAAGGTGCTATTCCGGATGAGAGTCCGAGAAATTTGCAGGAGCAACTGCTACTGCAAGATGCTAAGGCTGGTAATTTTAGAGCAATTCAGGGCGGACCTGACGATATACTAGGGGATGTTTCCAGACTGGTTGCCCTCTATGGAGGTAATCCCGAAGACTGGTACAAAATAACTAGCATTCAGGCTTTTGTAATTAATGGGGCTTCCGTACAAGTGCACTGGTTTGAAAATGCAAAAATTTTCCAACAAGTTGAATTAAAGTTTAAACGACAATATCCTAAAATAGCACCTAAGAATTTATAGGTAGACAAGTTATGATTGTTCGCTGTATTGCTAAGACTGGGAAAGTTCTACCGGAAAATTATATCGATCCGGCAAGAGGTTATACTAAAAAGGTTGAATTGCCGTTGACTGTTGGCAAGGAATATGTTGTTTATGCAATCCGATCGTGGCAGGGAATAGTTTGGTACTATATTTGTGATGATAATTACAGCTATTATCCCATACAGACTCCGGCACCGCTGTTTGAAGTAGTTGATAACCGAGTTTCTAAGTATTGGCAGTTTATGCTTGACCCGAATGGGGTGTTAAGGTTTGCTTTTGAGCAGTGGTTTACTGACCCTTGTTTTTATGATAAGCTAACCGACCAGGAAGAGGCGGAGGTTGAGATTTTTGAGAAGGTTAAGGCATTGATGGATGCTGAGGATTTTACTTTGCCTCCGCTGGATGTTGCCGTTGAGAAGTTGCGGGAAACTGTCAGTGTTTGAGTAGAAAAGTGCGATCGCAAATTGTTTCTTTACCACCTTGACTCAAATACCTTCAAATGGTATCAAATAGGAATCAGCAGAATTTTGTGAAATAAAATGAACGAAAAAAATGAAATCAATAGAAGCTATGAGATACTAGATGGCGATGATGATGTTTTGTTATTGGGGAAAGCTACTTTTACGGTGGGGAGGTTTAAAGAGCTAGTCGCTAGGAAGTTTGATTATATACTATTTTCTATCGAGGCAGCAGACAAGGAATCTCGCAAGAAATCGATATATTATTGGATGCAATCTCTGTCGATTAACGAAGAAACAACTATTCAGGTAGGGGAGATAAACTGGAGTTCCCCTCCAGAAGGAATCGATGGTCAAATTCTCAAGATTGGTGCAAAAGGTTGGCAAAAAGGAAAGCTTAAAATTGAAATTAATAAAAATTTCCAGTCTGGAGAAACGCAGACATCTATAAAGTTTTGTCCTGATGAACCACTAGAGCCAAAATCACCTTTAGATGATATCAGGCAATCTGAGGAATACAAAAAACTGAGCAATAATAACTGACTGCCCGATCGCGCTTACAATACAATAATCGATCGCACTTATATCTGAATCTTATATTTTTAACCGCAGATGAGGGCGGATGTACGCGGATGTACGCTGATGTTTTTTTGGGAGGGACTTATGGTAAATGTAGAAGAATATGTCGATCGCACGGCCGAACTGATAAACTTACCGTTAGACCCGGAACATCGGCCGGGTGTTGTGGTAAACTTCGAGAGGATAGCTGCGATCGCCCGACTGGTTACTGAGTTTCCTTTACCCCCAGAAGTAGAAGTCGCGCCGGTGTTTGAACCTTAGATTTTTAACCGCAGATGAGGGCAGATGTACGCGGATGAACGCAGATGTTTTTTGGAGAGGGCTGATGCGGTTGCTACGGCAGCGGCTGTTAAATCGGGTAAGGTTACGGCTACAGGGGCGGTAACTGCTGCTTTGGAACGGATTGCTGTTAAGGATAAGGCTTTTAATTGTTTTACTGCTATCACTGCATCCAGCGCACTCGCAGCAGCCGAAAATATAGATAGTTCGATCGCCAATAACCAAGACCCAGGCCCTTTAGCAGGCGTTCCTTTCGCTGTCAAAAACCTGTTCGATGTCGCCGGAATTACTACTCTAGCTGGGTCAAAAATCAACGCTGGCAATCCTCCGGCTACCCAGGACGCGGCGGTGGTCGCCAGACTCAAACAAGCCGGGGCTGTCCTTGTGGGTACGCTCAACATGGATGAGTACGCCTACGGTTTTGTGACGGAAAACAGCCACTACGGGCCGACTCGCAATCCCCGCGATACTGCGCGCATCGCTGGCGGTTCCAGCGGCGGTTCCGCAGCAGCAGTCGCCGCCGGTTTTGTACCCTTCACTCTCGGTTCTGATACTAACGGTTCCATCCGCGTACCTGCTGCTTTGTGCGGTGTCTTTGGGTTTAAGCCTACTTACGGCCGTTTGTCCAGGGCTGGCGCTTTTTTATTTTCCAGTAGTTTGGATTGTGTGGGACCGTTTGGCCGATCGATCAGAGATATGGCGCTGCTGTACGATATCCTGCAAGGCCCTGATTCTCGTGACCCGGTTTGCACTCAACGCCCGCCACAACTTTGTTCGCCGCAGTTAAATCAAGGCATCGAAGGATTGCGAATTGCTGTTGCTGACGGGTATTTCGCCACAGGGGCCGCACCGGAAGCAATGGATGCTGTAGAAATAGTTGCTAAGGCCTTGACAAATCTCTTGGATTGTGGTATAAACACAGAAAAAACAACAAACCCCCCAAAAATAGGGGGGCTTGCAACTGTCACTATACCGGAATCCGATCGCGCCCGGGCTGCGGCATTTATCATTACCGCTTGCGAGGGGGGAAATTTGCATTTGGACAATTTACGATCGCGCCCTCAAGACTTCGATCCTGCCACGCGCGATCGCTTTTTAGCGGGAACCCTGATCCCTGCGACTTGGTACTTGCAAGCCCAGAGATTCAGACAGTGGTACCGCGATCGAATTCGCGAAATATTCCAACACACAGACATTATCCTCGCACCCGCAACCCCGATAGCTGCCCCTGAAATTGGCGTCGAGAAAATGGTAATAGCCGGACAAGAAATCTTAGTACGTCCCAATCTCGGACTGTTCACCCAACCCCTATCATTTATTGGCTTGCCCGTTCTTTGCGTGCCCGTACAGCGGCCCGGCGCTTTGCCCTTGGGGGTACAAATTATTGGTGCTCCCTACAGCGAAGCGGTGATTCTCCGAGTCGCTGCGGTACTTGAATCGCAAGGCCTTGTATCTGCCGGATCAATTGACCCCTAATTCTAGGGTTTGTTGTTGCGGTGAAAGCGTCTCTTAGTCCTTCTGGCAATAGCTTTGCGCTTCTGCTTTTCCAAGGGGGTTTCAAAGTGGCGGTGCTTTCTCATGTCGGGGAAAATACCCGCTTTGGAAACTTGCCGCTTAAACCGTCGTAGGGCTGACTCAATCCCTTCATTTTCGCCTATTACAACTTGGGTCATTCTTTCTCCTTAGTGTTTGTTAGATCAAGTTTTATCATATCAAGCTTTTTGACCGCGCAACCTGTTGGAGGTCGGCCGATCGCCCAAAACCTCAAAATTATACCATAAAATTGGTTTGTAGTGAGGACTTGATATCATTTCCGGTTACACCGGAATGATGTTGACTGTTGACGGTTGACTGTTGACAGTGAACAGTTAACAGTCAACCGTCAACAGTCAACTCGAAACTACGAACCCCTTTGATTGCGGGTACTGGTTTAAGAGGGTTGGGCTATCAACTGATTTTCCTGCCGCAGGTAAGCTTGAATAAACGGGTCTAATTCGCCGTTCATCACATCTTCGATCGCGGTTGTTTCCACTCCAGTACGCAAATCCTTGACCATTTGGTATGGGTGAAAAACATAATTGCGAATTTGGTTGCCCCAAGCCGCCTCCACCATGTCGCCGCGAATCTCGGCAATTTCCGAAGCCCGCTGTTCCTTAGCAACCACCAACAGCCTAGCCTTGAGTAATGCCAAAGCTTTTTCCTTATTTTGCAACTGACTGCGTTCTTCAGTACAGCGGACAGCCAAGCCGGTAGGAATGTGAACGATGCGGACTGCGGTTTCTACCTTGTTAACATTTTGCCCGCCCTTGCCGCCCGCGCGGGAAGTCGTGATTTCCAAATCTTTTTCTGGAATGTCCAACTTGACGGATCGATCGAGAATTGGCATCACTTCGACCCCTGCAAAACTGGTTTGACGCTTGTCGTTAGCATTAAAAGGCGAAATTCTGACCAAGCGGTGAGTGCCTTTTTCCGATCGCATATAACCGTAAGCGTAGCGGCCGACAATTTCCAAAGAAGCAGATTTAACACCTGCTTCCTCTCCCTCGGAAATTTCCATTAAATGTACTTTGTAACCTTGACTTTCTCCCCAGCGGGTGTACATCCGCAGCAGCATTTCGGCCCAATCTTGAGCATCTGTGCCGCCGGCCCCGGCGTTAATCGTCAAAACGGCGCCGCCTTCATCGTAGGGCCCGGATAGTAATTGTTGCAGTTCCCACTGGTCGAGTTCGCGGGTTAACTGAGAAAGACTCGATGAGGCTTCTTGGAACAGGGACTCGTCGGCTTCTAACTCCAGCAGTTCTAAAATAGCTTTAGCATCTTCCAAGCTCGTTTGCCAGCCGCGATATTGGTCTAAGTGAGATTTTAAGTCATTAAGTTCTTGGAGGGTTTCTTGAGCTTGGTCTTGGTCGTCCCAAAATGCTGGTTGGGCGCAGATTTGCTCTAAGTCTTGAATTTTTGCTGTGAGTGCGGGGATGTCAAAGATAGTCCTGGGTTGTACCCAGTCGATCGGACAAAGTTTCGATATTGTGTTTGATGTCTAGAACTTCCACTGTGAGTTCTCCTAGTTGTGGGGTGTATTTTTGAGTTTAGCTGAAATGTTGCTCTAAATGTGCAAATCAATTTTTCAGCAGCACACCAGCTTTGATAAATGAGTCTATTTTGCCGTCGAGCACCTCGGCGACGGCTGTTGTTTCGATTCCTGTACGGAGATCCAAAACTTTGCCCTGGTTCGCGCTGTCGCTGGCCAATTGATATTCCCGAATTGGTTGGTTAAGGACTGTTTTTAGGATCTCGCCCTGAATATCTGCAAGCTGTTGAACTCCTTGTCTTTGCATAATAGCAAACAGTTTGCTGGTGAGAACCGCCAAAGCCCTTTCTCTATTTTGCCATAGACTCCGCTCCTGATTAGATATTGCAGAAATACCAGTAGGAATATGCACAATCCTCACCCAACTTTCGACTCCGTTACAATTCAGGTTGCGAGGAGGCAAGATTATTTCTAAATCCTGCTGTGGAATCTCCAGTTCCACATACATTGGCACAACTTCCACCGTCGCTGAACTCGCCTGCTTTCTGGTAATATTAAAAGGCGATGTACGTTTCAGTAGATGCACTCCGGTTTCTGACTTTAGATAGCCGTAAGCGTAACGTCCGTCTATTGCCACAGTTGCAGAATTAATTCCTCTATCTGTCGATGGCGAATCTTCAACTAACTTAACTCTATAGCCTCTGTTTTGTCCCCAACGACCGTACATTTTCAGCAACATTAGTGCCCAGTCTGGAGCATCTAGGTCATCTATTGCTGCATTAATTATCAGGTAGGCTCCATTTTTGTCGCAAGGCCCGCTCAAGGATTGCTCTAATTCACACTCTTCGAGAGAGCAGTTGAGTTGAGCTAAATTAGTTTGAAGTTCTTGCTCTAATTCCTCGTCTGCTTGAAATTCGAGTAACTCCAGTGCTGCTGTAGCATCTGCCAAAATTGTTTGGCACTGGTTGAGTTTTGCCTGGTAGGATTGGAGTGCGTCTAGTTCTTGGAGTATCAGTTCAACTGTCTTGATGCTTTTGCCAGATTCCGGCTGTGCTGCTAGCTGTTGTAACTTTTGGTTCTCGGCGGTTAATGCTGAGTTAAAGACAGTCTTGTAGGCCGGTTAGGCGATCGGACAATGTTTCGATGTTGTGTTTGATGTGTAGAATTTCCACTGTGAGCTCTCCGGCGTTGTGGGGTGTATTTTTGAGTTTAGCTGAAATTTTAACCTTTCAGCAACTAATCCGTGTATCCGTGTCCAAATCCGTGTCGTGGCTTCCTTCTTATATATACTGTGAACCTGTTGAATTGAAAGTTTTACCGCATTCGTGAGCGCATACGTCCAACCTTTTAGAACAGGAAAAACTTTTTGTGAGGTCTTCGCGAAACCAATCACTTTCCAGGGCATCTTTCACCGATTGAGTTCTGAGAGAATTAAAGCCCTCTCCGTATTTTTCAATTAAAGCCAGCATTTGCGGTCTGTAAGTGTGGTTATAAATAGCGTATTTAGTATGACTTACCCAACAACAAGGCCAGAGTTCCGCTTCAAAACTGATAAAAATGTCTTTGCTAGCTTGAGTTTGGCAGCTAATTTCTACATTTCGGTAGTAATTGTTTAGGCTACCAAATTTTTCAACAGCTTGGATAAATTGGTCTCCCTGTGGATTTTTATATTGTTCCAACGATGGGGGTTGGAGTTCTTCGCTGGCTGGCTTTGATGGGACGGGCTGAGTTTGATCTGGTGCTTGAGAGGTTTCGATAGCTATAGCTTGATACCAAGCATAATTGGCTTTTTCTGGTTGCCCCAACTGCGTCAACACTTTAGCTAAATTGCGATAAGCTCCGGCAAAATTGGGTTTAAGCTCGATCGCCTTTTGGTAATAAGCACTAGCTGGCTGCCACTGTTGCTGTTGGGCATAAAGACTGCCGACATTAGCATAAACTTCTGGAAAATTAGGCTGAATTTTGAGGGCTTTTGCGTAACAATCTGCTGCTGCTTGCATCTTCCCCAAACCTTGAACAGCATTGCCTAAAGTTTTCCACGCTGCTGCAAAATTAGGTTGAATTTTTAGGGCTTGTTGGCTGGCGGCGATCGCATCTGATAGCTTTCCTTGTTTCAAGCATTCCTCAGCTTGTCGGTGGAACTGAAGCGCAGCCTGTTCTTGATGCTGAGGGGCTGACACATTAGCTGTTGCTGGTTGGTGGGGGCGATCGCTCTTGGCATCTACCTGAGAGTTTTCTGCCTTCTGAGGCTGTTGATTTGCGGACTCTTTCTCATATATCTCTTTCGCCACAAAACGAGAGGTAGCTTTCGGTACAAACTCAACAAATCCTAGTTGTTGGGCTAAATCCCGCGCTGCTTCTACTTGGTGCTGGTTGTGTTCAAATATCAAGTAGTGCCATACAGCTTTTCCGCCAGCTTGGATGAAGGCATTAACCGACTGCATTATTCTATCCCAGTTGGTATTTTTGCGGTAAATGCTGTTAGTATCTGCCAAGCCGTCGATACTAAAGGTTACGCTGTCGTTTTCTCCTGTCATCGCCTTTGCCAGGGCTCGCCACCAGTCGGGATTGCGTCCGCTACCATTAGTATAAAGCCCGATTTGAGGAACTCCCATGCGATGCCAATATTCGATCGCGGGAATTGTGGTATTGCTAGTCATAGCATCGCCGTAGTTGCCGCACATATAAACCAAATCCAACTGAGAGCAAAACTCTTGTGGGAAAATTCTCTCAATATCCTCCATCTTTAATTCCGCCCCCGGCAAAATCGGGTTGTCGGTGCGGGGACACTGCGGACAAGCTGCATTGCACCTGGAGGTAATTTCTACGCTGACTCTCCTGATATCTTCATATTTTAAGTACATGAGTTTTCCCCAATTAATTTGTGATTAATATTGAAATCGCGATCGACAGAATTAGATAACAAGAGTTTTGATTGAGTGATTAAAAAGTAAAATTATACCTCATGCCTGCACCGGACATGATATAAGTTTTGTTTATGACGGACAGAGGACGCGATGAGGACTATCTTGGTGGTAAATCTTAATCAAAAACCGCGGCTCGATCGACATCCGGCCGCGGTTTTTTTTTAAGCTAAAGTTTCAATTAATCCCGGCCGTTGAGAGCAATCAGCAGGCGCAGAATGAAAATGAACAAGTTGATGTAGGTCAAGTACATCGACAGAGCGGCGGGCAAATACTGGTCGTCGCGGTAGGTGCGGGGTAATATGTAAAAATCGACGATCGCAGCGCCGGCAAATATAAACACGCCGACGCCAGAAATCCCAATTTCCAACCAGGTTGGGGTGTAGACGCCAAATAGAGCGAGCAGAAACTGGCCGCCAACGACGACTAACAAAGCAATCACACCTAAACTGATAGTTTTGGTGAGAGCCATGCCGTCTTGTTCAGAAAGGTTGGAGCCAATTTGGCGGGCGGCGATAAAGGTAATGCCGCATCCGAGGGCTGCAAAAGCGATGCCGGAGATGCCGACGCCTTGGGTTCTGAGGGCTGTAAATACCAATCCGCTGAGGGTGTAGCCCGAAAGCAGGCTGTAGGTTGCCAGCAGGGGCAAAGCGGTGTTTTTGTTGCCTTGTTCGGCGGCGGCGCGAGCGACGAAGAATAGAATTAATTCTACGGCGATCGCGGCAATGAATGTGGGAAAGAAGATCCCGGGATAGTTGCGGATCACTCCGAGGCCGCCGTAGGTGCCGACAGCAGTTAAGACAAGTCCGCCGCCCACGAAGGGGAGAGCGTTGGAGATGACGTTGGGGCCTACTAGCGCGTGGTTTTTGGCCTCGCGCACGGCTTCGCGGAAATTGCTAGTGTTACTCACGAGGATTTACCTAATGTTGGCTGAGAATTGCTATCTATAGCCATCCTAAATCATTTGTGAATTTCTTACCCCCTCCCCTTGATAAGGGGAGGGTTGGGGTGGGGTCAATCGATTGCGCGATTTTCGATTTTCGATTTTAGAGGCGACCCCACGGATAAATGCTCTTTCTTGAGGATTTTCGATTTGAGATTTGGGATGGATTCCACGGATAAATCACGTGGCGGGTACCACCTTTGAAATTCCTGGTCAATAATTTACGACTCCTGCAAGGATTGCTATATCATTTTGACAGCTTTACAGTTTGTTTGCAAAACCTCAAAGAGTTTAAAGATTTGATAAAGAACGGGGGTGAAATCAGTCCAAAGCAGGGATCGATTGTTTATAATCGACTGCGTACAGGTATGTGCCGTGTCGCTGTCTCGCACCGTTGCGCGTCGCGGCAAAGCTATAATTGAGGTTAAAGGGCAGGCGCTATCTGTGGCCAGGGGCCAGCTTAAAGTCTATCAAATCGCAGATAGCGGATGTAAATCAATTTGGGATTGGGGATTTACGATTGGGGATTAAGGAGTATATGCTAGAGACAGGGGCCACAGTTGATTTTAGGTTTTTGATTTGCGACTTAGTTGAAACTAGGGGCCAGAAACTTCAAAAATCTAAAATCTAAAATCTAAAATCTAAAATCTAAAATCTAAAATCGGTTCCGTTAATTGCTAAGGTAGCTCAGAAGGTAGCTCAGACAGAGGATGCCGGGAAAATTAATGAATAAATCGAGTTCTATCGACAAACTGCTAAATAGGTAATGTCCCATGCCCACATTTTTTGAGCCCAAATTATTGCCATCTACAGCCGGAATTTTATTGGCTGTCGCCGTTATTTCCGGCGGTCAAGCTGCCGTTGCAGCTAATTTCCGAGCCGTTTATACCGCTACTTCAGGGCAGGGTTCAGAAAATTTGCTGCTGGCTAAGAATACCGAGCAATTCACCCACGGAAATTCTGGAACCCCGACCCGGGGGCCGGGAAAGCCGGAGCCTCTCCCGGCAAGAATTCCTGAGCCTTCGGCGGTGGTAGGGTTGGGTTTAGTTGCGGGTTCGCTGGCGCTGACTCGCCGGAAAGTGAGAGTTAAAAATTAGACTTTTAGCCAAAAGTCTAATTTTTGGATTTTTAACCGCAGATACAGGCGGATAATCGCAGATAAATCGGGATATCAGGATTTTAGCCGATCGCGTCGCGTAGAGCATTTTTAGTCATAGCTGCGATCGACTGTTCGGTAGCTTTGGGCAAGTGATAGTATTTCCCTCCAGAAGTCTTGGCCAATTCCTTCGCAAAGCCAGTCGAAATAAACTTGCTCTCGGTATCAATTACCAGCAACTGCATTCCCAACCCACGAATTTTGGCAGCAATTTCTAACAATTCCTTTTTAATATCAGGCTTTTCTCCATCTACAATCGGTTCGCCCAAAGAACGAGCCAAAGGAATATTACCGCGTCCGTCAGTAATGGCGACAATCGCAACTTGACCGATATCTCCAGACTGCCGCGCGTTGACTCCCACCCGCACTGCTTGAGTCAAACCGTGGGCCAGGGGGGAACCGCCACCGCAGGGCAAACGTTCCAAACGCTTGCGGGCCAAGGCTATGGAGCGAGTCGGCGGTAGCAGCACTTCTGCTTGTTCTCCGCGAAAGGGAATGAGAGCAACTTGGTCGCGGCTTTGATAAGCTTCTGTGAGTAGCTGCATGACTGCACCTTTGGCTGACTGCATTCGGTTGAGGGCCATCGAACCGGAGGCATCGACGACAAAGACGACTAAAGCTCCAGCTTTTCTGGCCAAGCGCTTCGCCCGAATGTCTCCCTGTTCCACAAATACACGCCGCTCAACCCCTCCTTGCCCCCCCTTGCTGGGGGGTTGACTCGCCTGTTGCCCCCCCTTAGCAAAGGGGGGTTGACTTGCCTGTTGCCCCCCCTTTGCAAGGGGGGGTTGGGGGGGGTTAGAATTCCTGTCGCGGCGGGCTTTTTGGTAGGGTGCGGCGGCTCTGAGGGTGGCGTCAACGGCGATGCGGCGGACGGGGCCTTTGGGCAAGACTGGCTTGACGTAACGGCCTCTATCTTCAGAGAAAATGGTGCTTCTACTGCCCGATTTGCCTTGGCGGTTGGCGGCTTGGGCGAAGAAAAGCACGCTGGGGTCGAGAATTACTCCTTCAGGGTCGAAAAGAAATTCTTCGGGAATGGTATCTTTTTCTGGTTCTTCTTCAGGTTCCGGGTTGTCTTCATCGTCTTGGTCTTCTTCGTCTTCTTGCTCGTTTTCTGGTTCGTCTTGTTCTTGTTCTGACTGCTTTTGAGGAGGCGGTGGGGGGGGAGGAGGAGGAGAGTTTTCGTCGGGGGGAGTTTGGATGATGGTGGCGCGGGGTACGATGACTAATTCTACGGCGCGGCGCAGGTCTTCGGCGTTAACTTCTGTGCGTCCCTCGATGGCGGCGGCGGCTTTGGCGACGCGGACTGCGAATATTTCGGCGCGGTGTCCTTGAACGCCACCCCGGATGGCTTCTTCTACTAGGTAGGCAATTTGTTCGCGTTTAATGCTGACATCTTTGAGCCATTCTCTGGCTAGGATAATTTGGGTTTTGAGGTTGTCGGTGTCTTCGCTGTATTGATTGAGAAAGTCTTGGGGAGAGCTGGAGTAGGATAAAGCTTGTTCTACTGCATAGACTCTTTCTTCTATTTCTAGTGCTGCGTCGGCTGAAAGTACGATCGCGATGCGATCGAGCAAATGTTCTCTCAGCGGCCCTTCTTCGGGGTTGTAGGTGGCTATAAATAGAGGTTTGCAGGGGTGTTGGAAGCTAATCCCTTCGCGTTCTATTTGGTTGCGCCCTTCGGTTAATACTGTTAGCAATTGGTTGGAAATGTTGTCGTCGAGGAGGTTAATTTCGTCTACATAAAGTACGCCTCGATTTGCTTGGGCTAATAGTCCGGGTTGAAATACGGTTTGGCCGAATTTTACTGATTGTTCGACATCGACGGAACCTAAGAGTCTGTCTTCGGTGACACCCAAAGGAATTTGAATGAATGGTGTGGGAATTATTTCAGTATTTAAGGAATTAGTATCGGTGGTATGGGCATCTTGCCCGCCATTTTCTGGTAACAAGCCTGATGCCTGTTCTGCAATAATTTCATTAGGTTCGGCGTTGCAAAAAGAATCTTTAACAATTTCAATGGGTGGCAGTAAGGAGTGCAAGGCGCGGGCCATTACTGATTTTGCTGTGCCGCGGCGGCCTGCGATCGCAACTCCTCCCAATCCGGGATCGACTGCTGCTAACAGCAGGGCTAATTTGATTGCTTCTTGCCCGACTACGGCGGTGAGGGGAAAGGCTGTGGTGGAAGGGCTAAGGTTGGCTGCGGGCATAGGATTTTCGGATGTAAAAATTTGAACTTAATGTTTAGCTTACTTCTTGGAGTATTTTAACTTCTTGGGGCAGAATCACGGTAAAAGTTGAGCCGACTCCTATTTCTGATACTAACTCGATTTTGCCTTGCAGCAGCGAGACGAGCCGCGATACTATTGCTAATCCCAGGCCAGTGCCTTCGGCGGGAAAGAGCTGTTTGCCTGCTTCTCCTGCTTGAAAGAAGGGGTCAAAGATGCGGTTTGTATCTTCAGGGGCGATGCCAACGCCGGTATCTCTAATTGCGATCGCCCAATTTGCTTGTCCAGCAGGGTAGCAACTTAATTCAATGCTACCAGATTCTGTATAGCGAATGGCATTGCTCAGCAGGTTGATCAGAATTTGTTGCAGCCGCCCAGAGTCGGAGATTACTTGTGTTGGGGCGCCGTCGCTGGTAACAGCGAGCTTGAGTCCTTTAGCATCAGCAATTGGCTGCATCATTTCTACTACGGTGTTAATTACAGATTGTACATTAGTTCGCTGCAGGTTAAGTTTAATTTTTCCGGCATTGGCACGAGAAAGTTCTAGTGTGTCATTAATCATGCGAAGCAACTGTCTGCCGTTGCGTAATACTCGCTCGATGTGTTCGATGCCGGGGAGGGTATCTTTGATTTCAGATTGCCATTTTTCTTGGCGCAAAAACAGTTCGGAATAACCAATAATGGAGTTGAGAGGAGTTTTGAGTTCGTGAGCTAAATGGTAGACGTGTTCTTGATTGACGCTGACGAGGCGAGCGAGTTCTTGATTGGTGAGTTTTAACTGAGTTTGGATTTGTTGAAGTTCCCGCAGCCTCTGAGCGACGTAGCTGTTGAAACACTGGGCAATTGCTTCGTCTACTACGGCATCTATCAGCCGAAAAGCTCTGAATACGTCGGCGGGGGTTCCTGCTAGCAATTCTGATTCTAAATGCGAGAATATTACTTGACGCAATAAGTGGTATTCGCGGGCTACTTCTGCGGCATCGTAGCCTTGTTCGGCTCTGAGAAATCCGTGATCTAAACTGGCTTCTATTATTAGTTTTATGTCGCTGTTTTGATATTGGGAAAGCACTGTTGCCATCGCCGCCAGCAGGTGAGGTATGTGATTTTCGATTGCTGAGTGCGGTAATGCCTCAGCGGTTTCAATTTTCCGATCCTGACGAACTGCTTCAATCCAGTTTTTGACGATAATATCGGTTTTGTCGGCGAGCACTTGGCTGTAGTCCATGATGTCTGCGTGGGGGTTGAGTTTGGCAGAGATTGCCCATGCTTCATTGTAGTTGAGTGATCGCCCGATCGCCATACCAAACTTGTGGCGATCGCGACCCTGCCAAAAGAAGTAGTTTTGAGGTGATTTTTTTCCCAGTGCCGGATCTCTCTCTAGGGGTCGATCCCAGCTTGTTGCTACAATAATCAGCCCTTCAACCTATTGACAGAAGAGCCATAAAGTAGTAGATTGCCTCACACTAATAGTTTTTAATTTTAAGTTTTAAATTTTTCAGGGGAATAAATGGAAAACGTACAAGCTGTGATTGCTGCAACAACATTTATATGTGTAATTTTCTTAATAATTACAGAATGGATACACCTCACAGTTGCGGCATTTCTGGGAGCGGTGATTCTGGTTTTTACCCACGTGATGACGTTAAACAACGCGATCGAATATATCGGTCGCAGTCACGCCACGCTGGGCTTATTCTTCGGAGTCATGGTAATGGTGAGAGCCTTTGAGCCTACCAAAGTATTTGAATACTTGGCAACTCAAATGGTGCTTTTGGCTAAAGGCAAAGGCAAAAATCTCTTGCTGGGTATTGTTGCGATTACTACGCCAATTTGTGCAGTTTTGCCCAATGCCACGACAGTCATGCTGCTAGCACCATTAATTCCACCAATGGCAGAAGAAGTCGGTGTAGATTTTGTGCCGTTACTGATTTTAATGGTATTTGTGGCTAACAGTTCGGGACTGCTGACAATCGTGGGCGACCCGGCGACATTCATTGTCGGCGATGCTATTAACATGAGCTTTGCAGATTACCTGCTAAAGTTAAGTTTGGGCGGGGCGATCGCAGTAGGAGTGATAGTAGTTATGTTGCCTTGGCTGTTCCGCGAAATTTGGCACAAGAACTTAGACGATTTGGAACATTTGCCGCACCCGAAAATCAATCACCCGCGAGTTTTAGTAGTAGGCGGCTTAATTATAGCTTTCGTGCTGACATTTTTTGTAATAGGAGAGTCTCTGCCAGTGCCTATTTCACCGGCAGCCGTTGCTTTGTTGGGGGCTGCTTTGGCAATGCTTTTAGCTCACCATTCCCAAATTGATTCTGTTAATAATATTTTGCGTGATTTAGATTGGAGTACGCTGCTATTTTTTATGTCTATCTTTGTGCTGATTGGCGGTTTGGAAAAAACCGGAGTTATCGGCAGTATATCTGGAATATTAGCAGTGATTTTAGGTAAAAATATTTTTCTGGGTTCTTTAGTTTTGTTATTTTTTGTGGGTTTGATGTCGAGCGTGGTGCCAAATATTCCGTTGGTAGTGGCAATGGTGCCGCTGCTAAAACAGTATGTTGTCAATGTCGGGCTTGCACCGGCAGAAGTGCTGGCGCCGGATTTTGCAGGGCAGTTTCCACCTGCTGTGCTGCCCCTGTTTTATGCGATGATGTATGGAGCAACTTTAGGTGGAAATGGCACTTTGGTAGGAGCTTCTTCTAATATAGTGGCGGCGGGAATTTCCGAGCAGCACGGGCGCCGGATTTCTTTTCAAACTTTTCTGCGTTACGGGCTTCCTGTGATGGCGCTGCAATTGGTGGCGGCGGCTGTTTATGTAACTATTCGGTTTCTGATTTGAAGGAAGAAAGAAGAGGGAAGAAGGAAGAAGGAAGAAAAATTGATTGGTAATACCAAAGTATCTAAAATCGCAAATAGCTACTCCTCAAGACATATTGACAAAATGAAATGCTCGTGCTACCTTTATTGAAATTGGCTTAAAAAGTCAAGCCTAATCGAGCACCGCGCGATCGAACCAAGCGTGTGGCTGGAGCGGAGGAACCAATTTTCGGGGCGAATCTCTACAGAATTAAAAAGCAAAGTTAAAAATTGCCAAATTTGAGTGTAGTTTTTGATTTTGAAATCTCAGGAGAAGGACATCTCTCAGTCCTAGCCCGTCAGCTAACTTCGCAGGCATTGAGAAGAGACTGAAAAGCCAAATTTCTGAACAAGATAGTTTGGCTTCGTCAGTGTCTCAGGTTGGTATTGTTCAAGATTCTTGTACCTGCCCTGACTCTGAAGGAGATTGAAATGTTCATACAGCTTAATTTATCTGCGATCGCACTTGCAGGAGTTGCAACGTGGAAGCGTGTAAAACCCGTTGTCATCCGAGATGCTGTTTTGTTACCTGCTGCCGGTTTTTTGGGAATTCTTGGCTTGTGGTGGATTGTTGCCAGCTTCAACAGCGATTTGATTCCCACTCCCTATCAGGCGTTAATCGCTAATTTAGATTACATATTGCATCCATTTTACCAGCGCGGGCCTGGAGATTTAGGCATTGGCTGGCTGCTGCTAGCGAGTTTGCGGCGGGTGTTAGTGGGATTTTTGCTGGGTGCAGCAGTGGCGATTCCCGTGGGATTTCTGATCGGGATGTCGAAACCGGCAATGATGGCGCTCAATCCGCTGATTCAAATCTTCAAACCGGTGTCGCCGCTAGCTTGGCTGCCGATAGCTTTATCGATTTTTAATTTAGCAGAGCCGTCGGCAATTTTTGTCATATTCATCACGTCTTTGTGGCCGACAATTATCAACACAGCTTTGGGAGTTTCTAGCGTTTCCAAAGATTATCTGGATGTGGCGCAAGTGTTGGAAATGCCGCGCTGGAGGCGGATTACCAAGATAATTTGGCCGGCGAGTTTGCCATACATTTTTACAGGTTTGCGGATTAGTTTGGGGATTGCTTGGCTGGTGATTGTGGCGGTGGAAATGCTGACAGGCGGTGTGGGAATTGGCTTTTTTGTGTGGGATGAGTGGAGCCGTTTGAATCTGAGTTCGGTATTTTTAGCGGTGTTTGTAATTGGCTTAACTGGATTGTTGCTCGACGCTGCTGTTGACAAAGTTCAGGAATTGGTAACGCATCGATCCGTCATTAATCATTAGTCAGTTGTCAGTTGTCAGTTGTCAGTTGTCAGTTGTCAGTTGTCAGTTGTCAGTTGTCAGTTGTCAACAGTTAACAGTCAACAGTCAACAGTCAACAGTCAACAGTTAACAGTTAACAGTCAACAGTCAACAGTCAACAGTCAACAGTCAACAATTAACAGTCAACAGTTAACAGTCATTAGTCAAATTAAATATGAGTGACAAGTTTTCCAATGAATGGAAGCGCCGAGAGTTTTTGCAAGGAATGGGCTCGGTGGCGGCGGGAATGGCTTTATCTGGTTGTGGAATTAGCGCGGATCGATCGGCAAAAGGACTCACAGAAGAAGCCTCAGCCGTAAAGCCGGTTGTCGATTCCCGAACCTTAGAAAAACCAAATTTAACCGTAGGATACGTGCCGGTTAACGATTGTGCACCATTTGCGATCGCCTGGAAAAAAGGCTTTTTCCGCAAATACGGTTTAAACGTCCAACTCAACCGCGAAGCAAGCTGGGCAACCTCCCGCGACGGCGTAATCTTCGGCCGCCTCGACGCCTCCCCAGTCGTATCGGGCGCCGTCACAAACGCCCGGATTGGCGCCGAAGGAGCGCGCCACGCACCCCTGTGCGCGGCAATGACAATTCACCGCCACGGCAACGCCATGACGATGAACAAAGCTATGTGGGATTTCGGTTTACGCCCGTGGAACGAATACAACGGCAATTTGGAAGAATTTGGCAAACAATTTCGCGCTTTTTTTGACAGCCAGCCCTCGGAAAACAGGGTTTGGGCAGTGGTTCTGAGTTCTGCGATTTACGAATACTTTGTCCGCTACATATCGGCTGCTGCGGGTGTCGATCCGTTCAAAGAATTTCGGGTAATTATTGTGCCACCGCCGCAGATGGTAACGAACATCAGGATTGGCGCCATGCAGGCTTACATGGTGGCCGAACCTTGGAATACGCGGGCAATTCAAGGCAATTTGGGAGTGGGTTTTACCTTTGTGCAAGGCAAGGAAGTTTGGCTGGGACATCCCGATCGCCTTTTGGGAGTAATGGAATCGTTTATTGAGGAAAATCCGAAGACTTATTACTCGCTGGTTAAGGCAATGGTGGAAGCTTGTCAGTATTGCAGCAAGCCTGAAAATCGCAGTGAAATAGCGGCGCTGCTGACTGAGCGATCGTTTACGGGGGCGAAACCGAAAAAAGGGGCGATCGACAAATTTACGCGACCGGCAATTGTTGGCGACTACAACTATGGAGGGTTTGACGCAAAAGACCGCACCATACAATCGGAAGATGCAACTATTTTCTATGACATTCCTAAGAATTTGCCTCAAATACCGGGAAATCATTCAACATTTATGTGGCAGTCTCAGAGTATTTGGTTGATGACTCAAGCCGCTCGCTGGGGACAGATTAAAGAAGTTCCCAAAAATGCTGAGGAATTAGCTAAAAAAGCTTGGAGAACCGACATTTACCGCAAGATTGTTGCCGAAATGGGGATCGACTGTCCCCCGGAGGATTACCAAGTGGAACCTGCGGAACTTTTTATTGATAAAAAGGCATTTGATCCTAGCGATCCGGTGGGTTACTTGAATAGTTTTGAAATTCGAGCAAACCGCCCTCAGTCTTTTTTTCAGTCTTAATGTTTGAGATCTTGCACTTTTCCTAATGTCCCGCCAGGGAATTTATTCCCTGGCTAATAGCTAAAGTCGGTTGAAACCGACTGCCCAATTTGAGGATTTAGGCAATAGTAAGAAAATTCACTTAACACTTTACTACTTTTTAGGAGAATACCGTGAGCCAATACACTTCTACTTCTACCAGTACCCAAAGTTCGGTCAAGAGCGATCGTCTATTTCTGGAAATAGAAAATTTGTTCAAGTCTTACAAAAATGGTGACGGTACAGAATTTAGCGTCTTGGAAAATATCAATTTAAGTATTGGAGAAAACGAATTTATTTCGGTAATCGGTCACTCTGGGTGTGGCAAATCAACGCTGCTAAAAATAGTGGCGGGTTTGGAAAAACAGAGCGGGGGAATGGTGACACTGGAAGGAAAAGAAATTCGCAAACCTGGAGCCGATCGCATGATGGTATTTCAGCACTACGGCTTGCTGCCTTGGCTGACGGTGCGGGAAAATATTCGGCTGGCAGTTGATGAAGTTTTGCAAAGTCTTAGCCGCCCGGAGAAGATTAGTCTTGTCAACGAACACCTAGCAATGGTAAACTTAACGGCAGCAGCCGATAAATATCCAGACGAAATTTCAGGGGGCATGAAACAGCGGGTTGGGATTGCGCGAGCTTTGGCGATTCGACCGAAAATGTTATTAATGGACGAACCGTTTGGAGCGCTGGATGCTCTGACTCGCGGTAAGTTGCAGAAACAGGTGCTGGACATCTGGGAAAATCACAGACAAGCTGCAATGATGATTACTCACGATGTGGATGAAGCTATCTATATGTCCGATCGCATTGTGCTGATGACAAACGGCCCGGCTGCGACGATAGGTGAAATTTTGTCAGTGCCGTTTGCGCGCCCGCGCGATCGCCAAGAGTTGCGGGAATCCCAGGAGTATTACGAACTCCGCAACTATGCTTTGAATTTTCTCGATCGCTACTTTACCCAAGACGAATAACGGCCGACGGACAGACCAAACAATTCACTTAAGAGAGGTCAAGCCTGTGAATCTCAAAACAATGTTAGCGCGTTTTGAAAGTGCATTGGGATACCAAAATTTAGCAGAAGAAATGGTGTTGCTGCCGGAGCCACAAGTGCAAGGTTCTAAGAAATCAAAAGTTACAAAATCGGCCAAAAGTATCAATTTTATTGTCGGTTACAACAGTTCTTCCAAAAGTCAAATAGCTCTGGACATTACCCTTTGGATGGCGCATCAAACTCGTTTAGTAACAACTAAAGAAGTCACGGTTCAAGTTGTCTACGTGATCGACGAAGCGCCCAACATTTACCGCGAAGATACTTGCCAACTTGCTGTAGCAAATGCCTTGGCTGCACAGCAGAAAATGTCTGATTTAGAGGAAACATTCGCCCTTAATGGTGCAGCGCCTGCGCTCGCTTTACCAACCGAAATCCCATCGATATCCAAGCCCAAAACTTGGCTAGATCCGCATTATTTCCAAGCAATTTTTGGTCAAAATAATGAGTACGAGGTAGCAGATAAGTTGCTGTGGCAAGCGCGCTGTTTGGCTGAGGAATGGCGCGGTTTATTCAAAGCTCATTTACGCATCGGGCGGGTTGCTACAGAACTGAGAAATGTGGTTGAATTAGAATCAGCAAATTTACTATTTTTGGGCTGTGGTTCTGGCAACCATCGGCTGGTTAGGGAACTAGGCAATAATTTTCCTTGCTGCGTACTCGGGATTCCTTCGGTACTCAGCTATCAGATGGATGTTCAGCCTGAAGAAAGTTTGAGCAAGTTACAGTTGGCGACAACTATACCTGCACGTTAAACTTGTTCACTCGTTGGGCCAGAATCTAATTATGTAAGGTGCAGCGCACCCTACAACTATAATTCGCGCGCCCAACCTTTTTTTGCCTAAGTTCTATATAGCAATCCTTACAGGAGTAGGGGTAGTGCCCCCGTGCCTACCCCAGCCAAGGCGGGGCAACCACGGGGGGTTTGCCCCTACAAAAATTACACAAATGATTTAGGATTGCTATATCGCTCAAAAATTAAAAATGGTTTCCTCGCTCGAAGTCCCAATTACGATACAATTGGGACTTTTTTTGATTATTGAGATGTTTAAAATTACTCTTAAGGGAAATTCTTGTCACTTACCTGATCATAGACAGTTCGTTAACTAATTTTATCTTTCCCCGGCACACAGAGCGTAGCAGGCGATCGATCGAGCGTTTGTCTTCCTCAGTCAAAGTTTCATCAAAAATAGCAGCCATCAAACCGTACCTATCGGCTAGAGTAATGTAGCCATTTTGATTCACTTCGGCAAACAGCTCGCCCAAAGCAGATGGAATCAGGTGGACAGGAGTTTGCATAGTAATTGACTCTTTACTCGACCATCGCGCGATCGGGCGTTTCTGCAACAACAAAAGGCGATCGCACTATAAAAATTTATAGCTGTATTGCCTTTAAAGGTGTGACAATAAACAGCCCAATTTGTGAAGTAAATCACATTTAAAACTTGCGAATTATGATAAAGCTTGCAGGTGCGTTTGAGGGAAGACCGAGCAACTGCAAACTTAATGTTTTCTAAAGATTGAAAATCACCACTTCCTCCACAGGTTCAGCTAACTCAAACTTAAACACCCGCGAATAGAAATAGAATTCGCCGTCAAGAGTTCTTTTGATATTTTCAGCACGGCGAAAACCGTGCTGTTCCCCTTCATAAGCTACATAAGCAACCGGCAAACCTTTAGCTTTCAATATCTCTACCATCATTTCCGCTTGATTGGGCGGAACCACTTTATCTTCTAATCCTTGAAAAAAGATAACGGGACAAGATAAACGTTCGGCGGAATGAATCGGCGAACGAGCTACATACAAATCTTTTCTTTCAGGATAAGGCCCGATTAATCCATCCAGATAGTGCGCTTCAAATTTGTGAGTCTCGGTTGTCAAAGCTTCCACATCGCTAACTCCATAATAGCTCGCACCGGCCTTAAACACATCGCGGAAAGTAAGAGCGCACAGAGTAGTGTACCCCCCTGCACTGCCTCCGGCGATCGCCATTCTTTCGCCATCAACTAAACCTTTTTGAGCTAAATATTTAGCACCGTTAGCGCAGTCGTCAACATCGACAATTCCCCAACTATCTTGCAGCCTTTTTCTGTATTCTCGGCCGTAACCAGTGCTGCCGCCGTAATTAACATCGAGCACGGCAAAACCGCGACTCGTCCAATATTGAATTTTCAAATTCATGCTGCTAGAAGTAGCAGCAGTTGGGCCGCCGTGACTTTTCACAACTAACGGCGGTTTTTCACCCGCAGGCGCTGCGAAATCTTGATTTTTTGGAGGATAGAAGAAACCAAAAGCAGTCAAATTGTTTTTGGTGGGAAATTCGATAGGTTCCGGTAGTGAAAGATAAGCGGGATTGATGCTTAAATTGCTCGATTTGCGTAATATTGACCGTTGACTTGTTGCTAAATTTAATTGTACAATAGCAGTAGATTCAGTCGGCGAACCAGCCATAAAAACCACAGTTTCTCCCCGCGCTTTGACGGAGGAAATATCAGTGTAAGGCGTTTCAATTGTTGTCAACTGCTTTGTCGTTAAATCCAGACTCGCTAAATGCCACTTGCCTTGCTGAGTGTAGGTGCAAATAATTTTGCTTTCCGAGACAACAGCATAAGTAGACATTCCAAAAACCCACTGAGGAAGTCCGAATTCAGCCGCCATTTCGCACAAAGGTTTAACCTCTTGCTGTTCCCTCGGCAAGCGGGGATTGACGGTTTTATAGAAATTCCACCAGTTCGACTTGTCAGAAACAAAATACAAAACTCCATCGGGCGACCATTCCGGTTGAAAAATCGACTCCTCAACCCCGCCAGAAACTAAGTATTTTTCACCTAAAGAACCGTCAGCATTAATTTCTGCTACCCACAATTCTGTGCCATCCCACGGCATATTTGGATGGTTCCAACAAATCCAGGAAAGTAGAGAACCGTCTGGACTTAAACGAGGGGAAGCATAAAAATCATTGCCCTGAGTTAAGATTTGAATATCTTCGCCGTTTTCTAAATTAATACTAACAATAGTATTGACAGGTTCGCCCTCACCTGCATTATCTTCGCGCACGCAAATCAGGCGATTTCTCTGCTTGTCAATTATCACATCGGCATAGCGACAATTAGCAGCAGGAGTCAGAGGTTCTGCTTGAGAATCTAATGTTTGAGAATAAATACGTTGGTCGGCAAAATGAGAAAAATAGACAACACCGTCAGCAACTGCAAAAGCAGCGCCGCCGTATTCGTGAACGCGAGTGCGAACATTAAAAGGAGGCGGTGTCACGTCGCTGATTTTACCATCAGGAGTGCGCCGCACGAGGACGCTTCTTCCCGCTTCCGAAGGTCTTCCCTCAACCCAATAAATATCATCGCCGTCTATAGCAATTTGTCCGAGCCCGACAGTTCCAGAAACAATTAAATCGGAAGAAATAGGTGATTTCCAAGAGCCGTAAGGTGATACTGTATTCATATAGTTAAGGCTGTTGTGTTTGATACACAAATAAATTTATATTTGTACTTTACACTAATTCAGTCACCGGGAAAGCAAAATGTCCAAAAAACTCGTACTAATGGATCACGACGGTGCAGTTGACGACTATCTCTCAGTCGTGTTGCTGATGACAATGGAGGAAGTCGAAACTCTGGGAGTAATTGTAACTCCTGCGGACTGCTACATTCAACCGGCGGTGAGTGCAACGCGCAAAATCCTTGATTTGATGGGGCGTTCAGAAGTTCCGGTGGCGGCGAGTACCGTGCGGGGACTGAATCCATTTCCGGTGTTATTTAGGCGAGATTCCTTTGCAGTCGATCGACTTCCCATTCTAAATGAAAAAGGAACCATTAACACGCCGTTAATATCAGAACCCGGACAAAACTTTATGGTGCGAGTTTTGCAAGATGCAGCCGTACCAGTCACATTAATGGTAACGGGGCCGTTAACAACAGTAGCACAAGCTTTAGATATCGCGCCCGAAATTGAAAGCAAAATTCAAGAAATTGTCTGGATGGGAGGCGCCCTCAATGTTATCGGCAACGTTAGCAAAGATATGGAACCCGGACAAGATATGTCGGCGGAATGGAATGCTTACTGGGACCCGATAGCAATCGAGAGAATTTGGCAAACCCAAATTCCCGTTGTCATGTGTCCTTTAGACATCACCAATAACGTACCGCTGACTGTAGAATTTTCCAATCTCTTAGCAAAACAGCGCAAATATCCAATTTCCGACTTAGCAGGACAGTGTTATGCCCTAGCAATATCTCAAGATTACTATTTCTGGGACATTTTAGCAACCGCTTATTTAGCGCATCCCGAATTTTACCAACTGCGAGAATGGGAAACAGAAATTATTACCGAAAGCCTCAGCCAAGGACGCACAAAAGTTAAAAATGGAGGGCGAAAAATTCAAGCAATGGATCAAGTAGACACCGCCAAATTTTACAACTACATATTACAACAGTGGGCGAGGTAAAAATCCCAATATCTGCTATAAGTGAGCAAAATCTCCGTACAAAACCCCCCTAACACAAATATTTACCTCCTCTTCTCTTCCTCTGCGCCCTCTGCGCCCTCTGCGGTAAAAAAAACTCCTCTCAAAAATGCTGCCAATTATATCAATCATCCCCTTAGCCCAAACCCCTCCCGCACCTCAAGAAATCGTCCAAATCCAAGAAGTGCGACCACTCCCCGGACAGTTAGACAACATACCAGTATTTAACAGCAACAGTCCCGAATTAGTGCTGCAAGAAGGAATTTTGCTTTCGACATTTTCCCCAGATGGGAAAAGATTTCCGGCGGCACATTTAAACTTTCCGTTTCAAGGACGTTTCGACATATTTGCCCATCACATAGCCCGCGCACCTTCGTCGGAAGATTTGCGAACATTGTATCAAGGAGTAATTGTTTACAATCCGGGCAATAAACCAGTAAAATTAGATATATTGCAAGCTGCGAGTTATCTCAGTCAACCCGATGCACCTTTTATTGAATTGCCGCCACAAGTCGATAATTCAAACAGTAATATTTACGCGGGGCCGGGAAGTCGCGCTGTGAATGATATTCTCAGAGGAAGGAGACAGTCTGACTTTGAGCCGCAGTTAATTATTCCACCGGGAAAAAGCCAACTATTGATGAATCATCCGATACCGGTGCGGGAATTGGTACCGCCGCTAAACGGTCGATCGACCTTGATGCGGTTGCGGAGCGATGGTATAGTGTATGTTGCCAGTCTGGCGATGTTTGCCCGAGTTGACGCAGAGGGAAACGGACAGGGAAACGAGCGATCGCCCAACTTAGCAGAATGGCAAAACTTATTAGACAATAGTAATATAGCCGGGCCGCGCGATCGAGCTCCCACACCACCAGAAATCACCGAAGGTCAACTAATTTACGGCCGAGTTGCCGGTGTAGCATTAGGTTCACAATGGCGAGCACTTCTCTCAGACAACCCCACCACATCAAACCTAGCAATTCCCCAACCCGGAACAGCATTTTCCTACCCATTAAGCAGCCTCCCGCGCGGAATGCTGGGCACAAATCAAGTGCAAAGTGCGAGAATGCTAGTCCGCTACCCAGATACAGCATACCGCGCCCACGGCAATTACGGAATTCAATACAGTCTCAGCTTGCCGCTGTACAATTCTACCAGCAACAATCAAACTGTAACTGTCGCCATTCAAACTCCAATTAAGACAGACAAATTAACTTCAGGAGGACTGAGTTTTTTAGAACCTCCGGCACCTCAAACTTTTTTTAGGGGAACTGTCAGAGTGCGGTATACTGATGACAATAAAGTGCCTCAAACTCGCTACGTGCATTTAGTGCAGCGGCGAGGACAGCAGGGGGAACCTTTGGTAAAATTAGAGATGAAATCGGGAGAAAAGCGGCTTGTAGAAGTGGATTTTATTTATCCGCCCGATGCGTCGCCGCCGCAAGTTTTGACAGTGAAAACCAATTAAATTTGAGCGGCAGGTACTGCTAGGCAGACGCCTACACATACAATAGGTAATTAAGCAGATTTGAGACGAGTTTGGCGTTGCGCGGACTTGGTTTGTGTCTAGTCGGTATCGACAAAAAAAGATGAACTTATCAAAAAAATTCTGGATAGTTGCTTGTTTTGTGTACGTTTTAATTCTTCTCAGTATTATGCTTTTAGCAGGTACGGGGAAATTAGTCAACTTTCCTCTCGCTCATCCGCCTTATGACAAACTCGGCCACTTTATTTTGTACGGAATAGCATCTTTTTTGTGCCATAGAGCAACTGGAAAAAAAAATATGAATTTGTTGAATTATTCAATTCCTTTCGGGCCCGCAATTTTTACTATGTTCACTGCTGCAGAAGAAATGCTGCAAGCGCTTTTACCAAATCGTACTGCTAGTATTGAAGATTTTTTATATAGTTTTTGCGGGATTGCAGTTTTTTATTGGATTGGAGAAGTTTGGGATAGAAAAAAAGGGCATTGATGATATAGAAGGCAGAAGGCAGAAGGCAGAAGGCAGAAGGCAGAAGGCAGAAGGCAGAAGGCAGTTTGTAGGGTGTGCAATGAGCATCGGTTGACGAGTGTCAGCAAATTTTTTTACTGGTGACTCTGCCCGCACGGGTCAAGAGATATGGGTAGCACAAACTGGAGCAACTGTCAATAGGCTGGCTGCTGCTGTCGCAGTTAAAAATAGATTTTTTTTGAACTTGTTTAAGATTAGCAATTAACCGAGATTTCCCATCTGGATAATGTGTTTGAGAGCGTTCAATCACTCTCTTCCAAAAAGGTTTGTACTCGACCATTTGGTCGCAAAACAACTCTAATTTTTGGGTTTTTTCCATGAGAAACTGCAGAAACAAACGGCTCGCCGGCTAATGGCATATTAATTTGCTCGATATAATCTGCTGCTGCTTTTCCCATCGGCATAATACTTTGAACAGACCCATTTTCATCGATCAGCACGCTGTATTCCAAAGTTTGTTCCATTCCTTCTGGAGGCTTCCAGCGTTCCTCAAAGTAAGTTCTAGCTTCTGAAACTTGAGGAACTGTATCAAATAAAGTGCGGTTTTTTTTGCTGGCAGCCACCTCGTTGTTATCCTCAGACTCCGCTGGCGGTTGAGTGTCCTCAAGGGCTGGGAGTTCGGTACTGGCGGGAGGGACAATCGGCTCGATGGGGCTGGGGAAGGTTTGGGGCGGGGGAACGGGAAATCGGGAAGCAGACAGGGAGGGCGGCAGGGGGGGAGGTACGGCGGGAGCTAGTCTGGGCGGTAGTGGGGGCAGCACGTAGGGTACTGGTGCGGGTGCTTGGGGGGCGGAAATCGAGGGTTCTTCGGGGGCGGGAATTGTGATTGTTTGCCCTTGAGGGAATGCTGGGGCGCTCTGTGGGGCGCTGGCTGTGCTGCCGTTGGCGGGAAATAGCAGGGGTGGCTGCTGGATAGGGCTGGGTCTGTTGCTGGCTGGAGTTGGGGCGAGGGCGAGGGGAGGTAAGCTGGGGCTGGGAGAGGCGGCGGTGTTGATGGGCGGGGGCGGCAGGGGCGGTAAAGCGGGTGTGGCTGCGGGTGTTGGTGCTGGGGGTGTCGGTAGGGCGGGAACTGGACTGGGGGAGATGCCGGCAGCTAACTGGGGGTTTGCTGGAGCGGTGCTCAATTGTGGATTGGCGGGGGCTGTGGCGGGGGCTGTGGCGGTTTGCGGGGAGGTGGCGGATCGATCGAGCATTTTGATAGTTCCTGTCGTCAGGCCCGCGCCCGCGACCAGCAATGCTGCCACCTTGAGCCAGGGTGAGGACAGCGGCCGTCGGGACTCGCGGTTGAGGTTGGGAAGCGCCATCACTTCGGCGGTGCAGTCATCTAGTGCTGTGGCCAAGTCAAACAGTTGCAGGGTGCTCAAGGGAACTACCGGCCCGGATTCTGCAGCGCTCAAAGAGCCTAAAAACAAGTTGTGGGCGAGCAAGCCGCGGGGTTCTAAGCGGGGGGGAACCGGAAGGTAGGAAGTTGGGAGAGAGTAGGGGTTGGAAGTTGCTAGTTCGGAAGTGTTGGCGGCTCGATCGAATATAACGTCATTACGCGCGGCTTCTGGCGAGTCTGAACCCGCAGGGATACGGCCGGTTTGAGAGTTGAGGTTGCTTTCCCAATCGCGGGATTCGCCGAGCAAGTTTTGGACGTAGTTGCTGACAGCTTCGTGGAGGGTTTCGAGTTGAATTCGATCGCCCCTGAGAGTAACGTGTTGGGTATCTGGCAGCCTGGGGTCGTCGAGCCGCAGCTCGAAACTCAAAGATTTAAACACCGGTTGGCCCGCCCAGCGAGATAGAGGCGAACTTTTGGCTGTGATTTCCAGCGTGCAAGTGGGGGGCGTGTACCGTTTGAGAACCATAGCAGAAAGTCTGTTGACTGTTGACTGTTGACTGTTGACTGTTGACCGTTGACTGTTGTTTAATTTTTAGCACGGTCTAGAAGAGCCAGCCAGAGGCGGCGGTGGCCGCCGGGACTGCTGTAAAACAGCAAATCGATCAGGAGTTTGAGGGCCAAATCTGTCAGTTCTCGGGCCGATAAATTTTCTGCATCTTCCATGCGGGAGCCATAAGTGTTGCTGAACCTGTCAATATAATCTCCCAGCAAAGCGACTGTGTGAGGTTCGCGGTTTTGCTCTGCCATTTGTTCCAGCAAAGCAACAGCGCGGCGGATTAAAGCTTGGTGCTGTTTTGCCAAATGACAGCTTATCAAAACGAGCGATCGAGCTTCCTCCACATCGAGTTTTTTGCGCCCTCCCTGGCCTTTCCGCAGCGGGTTAGATTGGCGCAGCCGCCACAAAGCTACCCGATCGGCTACCATTGGCTCTAAATTCAGTTCGGCTGCTACCTTGAGCATCGCCTCTGAGCCAATTTCTGCCAGTGCTTCTAGGGCTAACAGCACCAAATCCAGTTGGGCTTTAATGTTGTCCAACTGGGTAGGTTCTGGCGCTTTTTGGGTCAATTCTTCCCAGTTGGGAGATGGGCCCGTTTCGTTTTTGGGAGCGGAGGACTTTACGGTCGAGCGCATGGCTTCAGCACGGGAAATTAAGACTGGTTGAGGCAGGATATCAAACAGTATGCAGTGATTAAAGCTTTCCGGCTTGTGGGCAACAGCACATCTGTTAAGTTGTCTCCATAGCTCGTTGCTTTGATTCCGGCAATCCTAACTGCTGGACGGAGTTGCGGGTTAAAAGTTGCGGTTTCAAGTTCGATCGATCGCAATCCGCAAAACCCAGAAATTTTCACCCCTAACCATCCTACGCCGCAGAGTGACCGAAATCAAATCAGTGCTTTGAAACTATCGGGGCTTATATCGATATCGATCCTAGGGAGAGCGAGTGCTACTTATAGTCTGTCGCTACTTATAGTCTGTCAGATTATAGTTGTCAATGCTTCATCTGGCGCCATCTATGGATATTACGGAGCAATTTGGTAAAAAAGTTAGACATTTCCGAAAGCTCAGAAATCTTTCCCAAGATCAGCTTGCAGAACTATCTGAATTACATCGCACTTATATTGGTTCAGTTGAACGAGGTGAAAGGAATATAACGCTACTTAATGCCAGCAAAATAGCCAAGGCATTATCCGTTAGTCTAGCTGAACTGGTAACTGCTGATGACTGAAAGAAGACTAGAGCAAATTTTAGCAAGATACCAAAACTCATTTACCGAAAAAATTTATGCCGAAGAGAATGAAGAACACGATATTTTAATGGATGTGTTTGGTATTTCTCCAATAATAAAAAAAGAAAAGAGGCAATATTGGGGACGTGAGTTAGGTATGTGTTGGCAATTGTTAGTTACTGAAACGTGTAAAACATATTGCAGTAGCTTTCAGTCAGCATTTAAAGTTGGAAGCGATGAGCCGTGCGATCTGATTGTTGATGGGTACGCAATAGATACAAAATATCGTATTGGCTCAGGAGACTCTGGAACCCTGAAAAAGTTCAAATCTTATGGCCCACTACTTCGTACTTATAATTACGAACCCGTATTTTTGATTCTTAGAAAAGATAATTTACCCGCAGCTATTACAGCGTGCAAAGTAGGGACTTGGAAAGTTTACACAGGGGAGGATTCGTTTGAGTTCATAAAAACAATAAGCGGGTTTGATTTAAAGTCATTTCTTATTGAAAAAGTGGGAGAATTCCCTGTATACCGCTGAAACTATCAAGGCGCTTGTTAATAATCTCTATGTAGTCAGGTACTATTTCAATGCCAACATACCTAATGCCAAATTCTTGCGCCGCCAGCAATGTAGTTCCTGAGCCTGCGAAAGGATCGATTAGAATAGAATTTTCCAAACGCGGTACAAATATTTCGACCAGCTTTCTCATTAGAGCGATCGGTTTAACGGTGCAATGGACGTTAAACTCCTCGGTTTTCTCACGCTGTATACCTTCTAAAATATTTGACTGAAAACCACCAAACTGATCTTTAGTATAAAATAGACCAGTACCATACTCCTGTAGAGTTTCTAAGTAATTATTGACCAGTGGTTTTTGAAGTACGCAGATTGCTTCCCATTCATTCCTCAGACAACTGTGCCAACCATCCCATTTTTCAGAATTTTCATATCCTTTCTTCTCTAACTGTTGTTTGATATTGACACCTTTAGGGATACCACTCGCTCTTTTATAAACAAGAATATCTCTCGCATAGAAACCAGCACTTTCAAGTGCTACTTGTACGTGAGCAACCGTTCGTGTGCTGTTGAAAACTAAAACTGTCGCACCCGGTTTGCAAATCCGAAAAAGCTGCTCACCCCACTCGAAGCACCACTTTTCATAATCCAGAGTGTTGTTACGATTCCTTTGATACCATTTTTCGTTTCTGACTCCACCTGCTAAACCACTGCCATAGGGAATGTTTTTAACAAGGGTTTTATTTCCCTTGCCATTGACTCTTTCAAGACGCCTTTGAATTTCTGAGTCATCCCATTTATGACCAATAAATTCATAATTATAAGGTGGATCAGTGATACACGCTGAAATATAATTTTCTGGCAAGGTCTTCATCACTTCACGACAGTCGCCAACCAAAACTTCATTTGAGGGAGTTTTTTTCATTAGTCAGGCAGTTAATAAAGTGGTAAATCAACTCTTAATTATGCCAGATTTGCAGTATAGTATCCATTCCGGTTGCATCAGTATAATATGTTAGTTGCGACTTGTTTTGCGGCAGACAACTATATAATTACAAGTCAACCGGAAATGCGTAAATCCTAACTATTTCAAATAAACCACCGTCACACCTGCACCTCCTTCTTTTTGACTAGCCAACTCAAAGCGGGAAACCTGCGGGTGATTCGCGAGGAACTCGTGAACCCCGCGCCGCAACTGTCCCGTACCTTTGCCGTGAATTATCCACAGCACTCCGTATTCCACGGCCTTGGAAAGAGCTCTGTCTATTTCGATTTCCGCGTCGGAGACTCTCGCACCCCGTAAGTCGATCGAATTATTAGCAGTGCGAATAGCAATTTCGGGATTGGGTTTTGCAGGTTCCGCCGCTGCTTGCTTAGCTTTAGCGGTAGCGAGTGCTTGTGCTTGGGCGGCCGCCTTGGCTAATTGAGCTTTAGTTTCCGGTTTTTGACCGTCGAGGGATTCAATTTCTCCGAGTTTGACAGTCATTTTCATAATCCCAAACCGAACACTCAACTCTTCGTTAGCGTCGGGGCCGCTGAGCACTTCGGCGGTTTGGCCCAAGCTGGGAATGCGGATGCGATCGCCCACTTTCGGCATAAAACTCGGTTTGGGTTTAGCCGGTTGTTGTCGAGAGGGCAGGTGTTTTTCAGAAATTTGATTTAAGGTTTCTGTCGCTTGTTGGGCATTTTGAGCCGTCTGGTTGCCCGACTGCAAGCGACGAATGATTTGAGCAATTTCTGATTTTGCCGACCCTATCGCCTCATTTACTGCCACTTCCTGAGCTATTTTTAGTTCTCGCTCCCGCTCTTGCAAAGCGGCTGCTTTTTGAGAAACTTCCCTGTGCAGTTTTTCGGTTTGGTGTAGCAGTTGAGTTGCTTCTCTGGCCTTGGTTTCCTGTTTCCGGCGCTGTGCTTCGAGTCCAGCAATTACTTGATTGACATCTTGAGAGGCTCCCCCGACATAGGTTTGAGCTTCTTCGACTATGGATGCTAGCAAACCGAGTCTTTTGGCAATGGTGAGGGCGTTGGAACGTCCGGGAATTCCCCACAGCAAGCGATAGGTTGGCTGCATGGAATTGTCGTCAAATTCTACTGAGGCATTTTCAAAGCGGGAGTCTTGATATTTGAGGGCTTTGAGTTCGCCAAAGTGGGTAGTTGCAACTGTTAATAGGGAATGTTGGGCGAGGTATTGCAACAGGGCGATCGCCAATGCACTGCCTTCTGAGGGGTCTGTCCCCGCTCCTACTTCGTCTAACAAAACTAAAGATTTGGGAATTGGTAATTGGGAATCGGGAATTGGGATTTGGGGTTGGGAAATTTGTAATTTAGGTTTGAGGATTGGGAGAGCAGAAGCAGAAACAGTGTTCTGTGTATCTGTGACTTGTTCGTCTTGCTGTTGGGGATTAGTAATTGGAAGCTTTGAATTTTCTTTCCCTTCAGCCTGCGATTTATTGTCGTCTAAAACTTCTAAAATGCGGCTGATGCGGCGGATATGGCCAGAGAAAGTAGACAAACTTTGCTGCAAAGATTGTTCGTCGCCAATATCGGCCAAAATATTGTCGAACCAAGGCAATTCTACGGGTTCGCGGGCGGCAACAAACATTCCTGCTTTCGCCATTAAAGCTGCCAATCCCAACGTTTTGAGGGTGACTGTTTTGCCGCCAGTGTTGGGGCCGGTGATGGCGACGACGCGGATGTGCGGCCCGATCGTTAAATCCACCGGCACGACTGCAAAGCCTTGCTCGTATTGCTGCTGCCAAACTAATAAAGGATGGCGCAACTGGCGGAGAGTAATTTGCGATCGCAGGTTGCGAATTAATAATTGACTGTTTTCTGAGTTTTCCTCATCTTCTTTTTCCTCATCTTCTTTTTCGGGATTTTTTGGTGCTAATTCTGGCTCTCCCAATTCGATAAATTTCGGCGGATTTGCTTGCAACCAAAAACTATAACGCGCTTTAGCGGCCGCTAAATCTAAAGTGGTAACTACCACCACCAATCTGTCTAAATCTGGTTTTACTGCTGCGACTTGCTCTGTGAGGGCGCGGCGGACTGCTTCTTCTTCGGCTTGTTCTTGCCTGAGCAACTGCCGCATTTGGTTGTTAAGATTGACTGTGCTGTGGGGTTCAACGTACAGTGTCGCGCCACTGGCCGAGGAGTCATGAACGATGCCCGGTATGGCATCTTTTTGGGGAGCTTTAACGGGAATGACAAAGCGTCCGCTTCTTTGGGTAATTAGTTGTTCTTGTACGGCGTTGGATTGGCGCTGCAAAATCCCCTGCAATATTTGATAAATGCGATCGCGCAACTGTCGCATTTGAACTCTAATTCCTGCTAATTTAGGAGTGGCTCTGTCTGCTACTTGAGCGCGATCGTCTATACAGCGATGGATTTCTTGCTCTAGTTCGGGATAAGTCCGCAATTGGGCTGCCAGTTCTTTGAGCGCCGGCACATCTGGCTGAGAGTCAATTATCCGGCGCAATTGCCTTGCTCCGGCGAGGGTAGTAGCAATTGCCAGCAATTCTTCGCCGCTGAGCAAACCTTGGAGTTCGGCTCGCTGCAGAGAAGTGCCAATGTCTTGGATTCCTTCAAAACTCAAAGCACCGCCAGCGCGGCTCTCTAACTGATAAGCTTCCTGAGTTTGGGCGAGGAGTTCTGCTGTTTGAGCTTGAGTGGGCGGGATTTCGAGGTCGAGGGCGGCGGCGACGCCGAGTTTGGTGGCAGCGAAGGTAGCCAAGTGCTGACACAGGCGCGGCCATTCTAATAGTTCTAGTGTTTCGGCTTGAATCAAAGTTGAGGTGGTGTTGGTAATTGGCATTCCCAGGCGCTGACCGAGAAGGTGAATTTAACGATACTATTAATTGATTTTAAAGTTTTTTATTGTTTCCTGGGGCAATTTGAGAAAGTATCTGCGATCGCCCTCAGCAGTCTTTCGACCGCAAGCTCTGATGTAACATTAATTACGAAGGAGAAAATTTGCATTTTTGCATTACCCGTCTAAAATTATACCTTCTCGTGATACCAGTCCCCAAAAAATATGCAACTTTAGGCAAGCTCCCACCTATTATACAGTAAGTCAATCGATTTTAGATTTTAGATTTTAGATTTTAGATTAAAGAATTGAAGCATTGACTTGCGCGAGATAAATACGGGGGGCAAGTTTCTCGGATACACGTTTTTAATTTCTCCACGGATGAATCACGTGGCGGGTATCCTGGATGTTTTCGGTCATTACCAATTTTTTACTCTAAAATATAAAATCTAAAAGGGTATGGGCTATTTTTGGTTTTGAGGGAGCGGGTATGGGCTGTTTTTTGATGTAATTGAACTATTTTGGAATTTTAAATCTGTCAGCGCAATTCTGGCGGTTGTATCCTAAAAAGTAATTTGTGGAGATGATAGAAGTATGGCAAAGATTCTGGCGATCGTCGCGGATACTGTGACTTTTCAAGTTGTGAAAGAGTTACTCAGCCAAGAGGGACATCAGGTGAGAGTCGTTCCCGACGACAAGGAGGGTTTAGACTTGGCGAAGGAATTGTCCCCCGATGCGATAATTTGCGACGGGACTTCGCCTCAAATCAACTTTTTGGAGGTGTGCCGGCTGGTGAAAGCCGAGCGAGAATTGGCGGCAGCCTATTTTATTCTGCTGACAACACCGGAGCAATTTGATGAAGTTCAAGCATTGGATGCGCCCTTTGACGATTTTCTGTTTAAACCGATAGTTAAGCAGGAATTATTGGCGCGGGTGCGCGCGTCTAAGCGATCGCACGAGTTGAGGGCGCGGTTGGAGTTAACCCAGCAAGAATTGGATCTGTCGCGCGATCGAATGCTGCAAAATGAAAAAATGTCTAGTTTGGGCGAATTGGTGTCTGGGATAGCCCACGAAATTAACAACCCCATTACTTTTATTTACAGCAATCTAACTCACGTCCAAAGCTACGCAGCCGATTTAATTGAACTGCTGCGATTGTATCAAAAAGAGCTAGTCAATCCCGGAGCGGAAATTCTGCAAAAGCAGCAAGATATGGATGTGGAATTCGTACTCGACGATTTATTAAAAATTGTGAGTTCCATGCGTACCGGCAGCGATCGCATCCGCCAAATAATTTTGTCGCTACAGGATTTTTCCCGCAGCGATCGATCGGGCTGGCAGTTATTTGATGTTTCCGACGGTTTAGAAAATACTCTGTTGTTGTTGCAGCACCGCTTGCCGGCTCGCGAGGGAAGGCGAGACATCAAGGTGATGAAACAATTCGGCAATTTGCCACAGATTGAGTGTTATGCAGGGCTGCTCAATCAAGCTTTTCTGAATATCATCAATCACGCGATCAATGCTTTGGAAGAGTCGGCTCAAGATTTAGAGGAATTGGAATCCATCAAATTTAAGCCTGTGATTTTGATTACCACTCAGGTGGTCGATGCTCAGCGAATTTCGATTGAGATTGCTGATAACGACATCGCACATAGCAAAGATATCACAGCCCAAATTTCCGAGCCATTTTTGGGAGCAAAACCTGCGGAACCACCCATATCATCGGGACTTGCTCTCAGCTATCGGATAATTGTAGAGCAGCACAAAGGAGAGTTTAAGTGTTTTTCCGAACCGGGTAAAGGCACTAAAATTCAGATAGAGATTCCGCTGCGTCACAGCTAATTAATGCTATTTACCCTTGGTGGGGGCGGGTTTTTGAAATGGTTGGTTTTAGCCGGAAATTCTTGTGAATCCGCCCCTACAATGACTGCACTTTTTTCAGGTAAAATTTTGTAGAGGGAATGGCAGAAGTTATCGAAAAGAGACTTGAGTTGATATTCCAGAGATTTGAAGGAGAGAGGAAGAGAATAGAAATATGAATAATTCCATCGAGAGGGGCAACCACGGGGGGTTGCCCCTACAAAACACGGTTATGTAGATGTTGTGTGTCTAGGAGTGAAATAACTAAAGGGAGACTTGCGCGCCTTGAGTATCGAGGGCGATCGCCCTTACCTCAGCCTTTACCCCAAATTCCATCCAAGCAGCCGCCATCGCTTTCTCAACCGCATCAGCATTAGTAACATCCGTTAAAGCCAAAAGCGTCGGCCCCGCACCGCTAATTACCATCCCACAAGCCCCTGCATTCAGGGCAGCTTGTTGCACCGCTTCATATCCCCGAATCAGAGATTGCCGGTAAGGTTGGTGAATTTTGTCTTGGAGGGCGCAGCGCAGCCAGTTTTCATTGCCAGTTTCCAAAGCCCGCACTAGCAAACCGAGGTGTGCAGCATTAAAAATCGCGTCAGCCTTGCTGTAATCTGCTGGCAAAACTTTGCGGGCTTCGGCTGTAGACAGTTCAAAATCTGGGATGGCTACCACGGGCACAATATTTGGATGCCAGGGAATATCGCAAATCTCCCAGGAACCGCTTGGTGTATTGCTAGCAGCGAGGCGACAACCTCCCAATAAAGCGGGGACAACGTTGTCGGGATGTCCTTCAAGTTCGATCGCCAATTGCATCACTTCCACCTGACTCAAAGGCTTTCCGGCTAATTCATTTGCACCGACTAACCCACCGATAATAGCTGTGGCGGAACTTCCTAAACCTCTAGCCAGCGGCACTTGCATATCTATATGTATCGCTACAGGCGGCGGCGATTGTTGGAGGCGATCGTATAACTTGACAAAGGCTAGATAAGCGAGATTGCTGTCATCTGTCTTGACTTTGGCGGCTTCTTTGCCTGTAACAGTAATTTTTAGTTTCTCGGTTGCTGAGGGTTCTAGTCGGGAGAATTGGAAGCGGTTGTAGAGGCTTAAAGCGGCGCCGATACAGTCAAAGCCGGGGCCTAGGTTGGCGGTTGTGGCGGGTACGGTGACGGTGACGGTGGAAGTTTCGGGCATTTTTTGAATAGTTAATTTGGAATGTTTAACCGCCGATGAATGCGGATGAACGCCGATCGCAGGTATTATACTATGTTTTCAAAAGCCATTTATTCTTGCAGCATTTGAAGATGCTTGATAGCATCTTGATAATCGTTGGTATTGCCATCTTTTTGATAGAGTTCGGCTGCTTTATGATAATCGGCGATCGCCCCCGGTTTGTCTTCTAAGAACTCGCGGACTCTGGCACGGTTGTAGTAGGCATCGCCGTAGTTGGGGTTGATTTCAATTGCGCGATCGAAATCTGCTTTAGCTGCTGGATAATCTTTGAGATGGCGGCCCTGGATGATGCCGCGTTTGTTGTAGGCTTTGGCGTAGTTGGGGTTGAGGCGGATGGCTTCGGTGTAATCGGCGATCGCCCCTTGAATGTCTCCTGCTTCTGATTTGGCTAAAGCGCTATTAAATAAGTCTTCAGCAGGATTTTGAACGATGAGTATTGGCGCTGACTCTGCTGGAATGGCAGGGGATATGCCACCCAAAACGGTAACAAATCCTAAAATGCCGATCGCCCGGTAAAAGTGTTTCATAAATCTAAGCAAAAATTCGAGCGATAGAGCAACTAAAACCAGGTAACAAAGGCGAGGTCAATTCATCAGCGTTCAACAGGGTAGCAATGAGCCTTAAACTTGCTTGTTCCCTGCGATAAACTTCTATTTGCTGCAACCGCCAATTCACAATCCAGTATTCCTGTACTCCTCGTACCGAATAGAGTCTGAGTTTCAAATCTCTATCCCGTCTTTCATTGTCTGCACCGAGGGACAATACTTCAACAACTAACTCAGGTGCGGCCGTTAAATGGCCAGCTTCGTCTAGCAAGATAGCCAAGCGTTCATTGCTGGCCCAAACTAGATCGGGAATAACGTTATCAGCATCCGTGAAAATGATACCCGGATTGATTCCTGCTTGTCCTAAATTAGTCTCTCGCGACCAAGTATTAAGTTCTTGGTAGAGGTTGCCTATAGCCTTTTGATGACCCCAATGCGGTGATCTAGTCACAAATAACTCTCCATCAATAATTTCGTAACGATCGCCGTTATCGGGCAATAGTTCTAAATCGGCGGTAGTCCAGCGTACTTTATCAGATATTGTCTGGTTCATACAAGCACTCTTGATAGGTGATAGAAACATTCTAAACGATCGAGCTTCTACACGATCCACAGCTTGAAACAATCGGGCTACACTGACTTTGGCTTTCTGCAGGCGAGATTCAAAATATTGAAACCCGCGTCCAGGCGGGTTTCGTTTTTGTAGAGGCGATTTCGCATCGCCGAATTGTCCGATCGCCCAATTTAAAATTATTGAAAATTTCAAATCGCGCGATTACTTCAAAATAGTTTTAGAAGCAATCCGAGTTTTCTTGCGATCGGCTTCACTCAATTGTTCACCAGACTGCAAACGAGTAGCAGAGGTTTGCAGCACAGTTGCGGCACTTTTATCGCCCATTTGTAGAGCAGTTTTAGCTGCAGTTTGCAGCATGGTGGCGGCACCGGCTCGATCGCCCTGTTGCAATCTAGTTTCTGCGAGTTGAGTTTGGCGGTATTTAGCCAAAGCTAAAATGTGCTGCTGCACCATCGGGTTAAGTGCCGGCTGATAAACTTTCAGGACATTAGCGGAAAGTGCAACAGGATCGGAAAGCAAACCTTGACCGACAGTCGGATCGTCGTAGCGAATTTGCAATTGCCCGATCGCTTGTGTACCTTCGGGCAACTGTCCAATATAAATATTAGCCAAAACTACTCGCTCTATATCCTTCATTAAATCTCCCAGGCGCACCATAAAACGATCGCCCTCTTGCTGTACCGGTAATTCGATCGTATCCGGGGCAACTTGGGCGATCGGTTTGAGTTCGGCTAACCGCACTTTTGGCATTAGGGAAAATAGCAAATAAGCATTAGTCAAACCTACACCTTGGACGCGACTAAATAGTTTACCAAACTCGTCAACCGCATCTTCAGGACGCTGAATGTGAGCCAGAGCACCGCCGCCAGCATCAGCAATCTTTTCCAAAATATCCTGGTTCCAGTTATCGCCAAATCCCAGAGAATTTAAAGTCATGTTGTAGTCGGCAGCCAATTTAGCCAACTTCAAACAGCGGCTGTCGTCGCCGTGTTCGTTTTCGCCGTCAGTCAGCAGAAACGCCTGAGATATCGCTTCTTTTTTGCCTTTGCCCAACTCTTCAATACCTAACTTAATGCCCTCATCAATTGCTGTGCCACCGGCCGATCGCAATTGCTCAATTTGCCGTTTAATGCTACTGGGGTCTCCCACAATTTGATTGGGGACGAGGACTTTGGCTTTGTGGTCGAAAGCCACCGCGCAAAAGCGATCCCCGGGCTTCAACCTGTCTAGCAACCGTCCGGCGGCTTGTTTGACGGTTTCCAAGGGGCGTCCGCCCATCGAACCGCTGTGGTCGAGAATCAGGCACAGGTTTAAGGGTACGCTGGAGTCGATCGAGCTTGCCATCGCAGACACTGAAATAGCTAGCTGGCGCTGCGTCGAGGGCGCTGCAGCGTCAAGGTTCGGGTCGTTTAAAACCGGGAGCAAACTAACTTTCATGCGGGATACCTAAAGATTGCGTTACTATTTCTTTAAGAATAGCTCCATCAGTTCAGGCAACATTTCGGTTATATGAACACACCAATTAAAGCTGTGCAATCGCCATACTACGGGGAAGGGAACTCTCGGACGCCACCTCCCGATTTGCCATCCCTGTTGCTGAAGGAGCGGATCGTTTATCTGGGGATGCCTCTGGTGCCTGCGGTAACAGAACTGATTATCGCTGAACTGTTGTTCTTGCAGTACGAAGACCCGGATAAGCCGATCAAAATCTACATCAACTCGACCGGCACTTCTGGTTACAGTGGCGAACCCGTCGGCTTTGAAACAGAAGCCTTCGCTATCTGCGATACGATCAGGTACATTAAGCCGCCTGTGCACACTATTTGCCTCGGTTCGGCAATGGGGATGTCTGCGATGCTGTTAGCGGCTGGTACAAAAGGCTTTCGGGCGAGTTTGCCCCACGCTTCGATTGTGTTGCACCAACCCAAGGCTTACACGCGGGGTCAAGCCAGCGACATTCAAATTCGGGCTAAGGAAGTGCTGGCAAATAAAGCGACGATGCTTGAGATTTTTGCAAGCTGTACTGGCCAACCGATCGAAAAGATTACTAAAGATATGGATCGGTTGCTGTACATGACGCCCCATGAAGCTAAAGAATACGGTTTGATCGATCGCGTTCTTGAAAGTTCGGAAGAATTGCCGAAACCGCTGCCTGCAGGAGTCATCTAATTCGGTTAGGGGGTATTAGTTATTAGTTATTAGTTATTGGTTATGGTTTATTGGTCATTATAACCACAAACTAAAAAACCGGAAATAACAAGTAACAAATAACTAATAAACCATAACCAATTGCCCACCAATTACCAACTAAACGGAGTTCCGAATTATGCCTATAGGTGTGCCAAAAGTTCCCTACAAAATGCCGGGTGGTTATGATACTCAGTGGATTAATATCTACGATCGCCTGTACCGGGAACGAATTATTTTCTTGGGCAGGGACATTGACGATGAAATTGCCAATCAAATCATCGCTGTGATGCTCTATCTTGATTCGGAAGATTCAGGTAAGGATATTATTTTGTACATCAATTCCCCAGGCGGAATGGTGTCGGCAGGCATGGCTATTTTTGATACCATGCAGCACATTAAATCGGACGTGGTGACGATTTGTGTGGGCTTGGCTGCTTCGATGGGTTCTTTCCTGTTAGCTGCCGGTGCGAAGGGGAAACGCTTAGCTTTGCCTCACTCGCGCATCATGATTCACCAGCCTTCTGGGGGCACGCGGGGACAAGCAACGGATATTCAGATTGAGGCGAAAGAGATTCTGCGGCTGCGCCACGAACTCAATAATATCTATGCTAAGAATACTGGCAAGCCGATCGAGAAAATCGAGAAGGACATGGATCGCGACTATTTCATGTCCGCTGAGGAAGCCAGAGAATACGGCTTGATTGACAGAGTGATCGAAGATCGTCCGTAAGTTATTTTTGCGCGACCGTAGTGTGGGCAACCCTCGCACTACAACCTAGTTCGCAGTAAATTTTGGCAGAATCTTTACATTTAAGGATTCTGCCATATTTAATGGTACTATCAACGCTCATTCATGCTAGATGGATATTGCAGATTATTACCGACAGTTAGGACTGAGGTCTGGTGCGAGTTTATCGCAAGTTAAGACCTCTTATCGGCAGTTAGCGAGACAGTATCACCCCGATGTGAATCCGGGAAACGAACAGGCTAAAAATAAGTTTATTGCTATTACTGAGGCTTATAAGTTCCTGCTGAAAATTGCCCCCCCCGATGTTGCGGAGTCGAAAGTTGCCAATACCACTGTGGCGCCTAGTTCGACACCGCCGGATCGGGGGGTGAAAGCTCAACCGCAGGCAGTTAAGGTGACTCGAAAAGAGGCTGCGGTTCAATCTCATGCGGATCTGTCGGCGGTAGAACAAAAGTTAAAGCAAGATGCTTATTTTGAGTTGCAGCAGTTGCTGAAATATCAGAGGTTCCCGCGGGCGATCGCCTTGATTGAGGGTTTGGCCCAACGGGTTCCCGAAGATTTGGAGGTGCGTCAGTGGCAGGCGATCGCCTATCAGCGCTGGGGACGGCATTTAATCGGAGAAAAGCAGGTTGATAAGGCGAGAATTTATTTGAAAAAGGCTGTGAAAACTGACCCTCACAATCGGGCTTTGTGGGCGGAAGTTGAGCGGGATTTTCGCAGGTTGGAACAGATTTATTGAAGCGATGTTGCGTCCCCCTTTTGCAGGGGGTCTGCGTCGTGAATTTTTAATTTTTCTAAAATAACTTGGGTATTTTCAGGTCGGTTTTCCGGTAGGGGTTCCATCAATTCGTCTATCGAGTCTAGGAGTAACGGGTCAATATCTACAGCCTGGTTCCTCCAATTAATTTTACCAGTTTTTTCATTAACGGGAAAGTCGATCGGCTCTAGGCCTGTTAATAAATGTACAAAAGTACGCCCTAGGGCAAAAAAGTCCGATCGCACGCCTGCTTTACCGAGAATTTGTTCCGGTGCAGCGTATCCAGCAGAACCTATGGGTGCGGTCTCTATCTCTGCTTCTGTGGCGGCGCCGAAGTCAATTAATCTCAATTTTCCATTGGCTTCAACCATCAGGTTGGATGGCTTAATATCCCGATGCACTACATGATATTTGTGGATTTCCTGCAAAATATTGGTCATTTGTTGCAGCCAATCAAGAGCTAGTTTTTGAGAAACGTACTGTTTTTTAGTTAATAATTCTGCCAAGTTTTCTCCGCTAATTTTTTCCATCACCAAACATGACAATTTCTGGAAGTTATGAGGGAGTTTAATTTGGAAATAACCGTCTGGTTCGACTTGGGGAACTGAGCCCTTTCCGGCCAGCCAAATCAAAACTCGCGCTTCTTGCTTGAACAAGCGAACTAAATCGGGGTTGTGGGCGTGTTTCAAGACTTTTAAAATTTTGACAGTGCCCCATTCGTTTTCCCCGGTTCCCAAATCTTCAACTTCAAAGATGTTTGTGGGGCGTGCGGGATTGGGCGATCGCACTGGTTTAAGGATACGATAGCGATCGCCAATTAACAAATCCGTGCCACAAGCCTGACAATTTTGAGCAGCAGCAGGATTTTCGCGTTGTTCGCATTGAGGATTGATGCAGTAAATCATACCATTTTAGATTTTAGATTTTAGATTTTAGATTGGCAATGACTGACGCTGTATCGGTTTAGAGCTTGCTTTTGCATTCTTTTTTGGGAAGTCGGATCACTTTGATTGATAAATTAGCATAAAACCATATTCGATTTGTGCAACCTTACTGTTTTCAATACTTTCAGCCTTTAACTACCTTATTTCTATCAGCACTCTAGCAAAGCAGCCATTTTAAGGGGTTTTTGAGCCCGTGTCACTGCCTGTTCACTTGCCCCAGTGTCCCTTATCCGATAGTCACTTACAAGCGAACTCTTCTATCAATCTTCTAGCGACACCACACCGTGTTTGCACTACCTTGCTTTTTTAGGAATAGCCGCCCGTAATAGGCGGCTACACTTTAGAATGCTTAACCCGATACCTTTTCGGTCAGAACCCGAAAAGTTAGAATCACAACCTGTGCATAGTGTGAGTGAAACGATCGAACTCCCGTGCCGGGGCGATCGCCCTGAGTCAAGGTAACAAGCCACCCAACATATCCAAAATCGCTTCTACATCCGCTAGGTCGCACTTGGACTTTTTGCGCTTAGCTTTCAATTGGTTGAGCAAGGTAGCAGCATCAGGTAATTCACTTGTGTCAGTCGATTCTCCGTTATCTAGTTGTCGAGCTAGAGTCAGCACCCGATCTGCTAGGGCGATCGGTACTCGGATGGTGCGGGTTTGCCCGTGTTTCCATTTACCCTCATAGTGCTTGAGGTTGGCTAAGCTAGCGTCATTAATATTTCTAGTCATTTCACTTGTGTCAGGTGATTTACTATTAACAGATTGACACGACTGCTTTAGTTCTGTAAAGTATTTAGTCACGTGACACAAGTGAAAAGCCGTAAAAAGTCAGGCTGTAGGGAGTCGACACCAGGGACTACCAGTTTTCGGGGAGATACATCAAATTCCCGGCAATGAACTCGATCTGCTGGCAGAAGGAAACCTCCTTGTCAAATTTCACCAGTAGACCCGTGCGATAGGAGCACGAACGAATTTCTGTGATAACCCCCCTTGCCCCGTGATATAGACTACCGACATTATTAACCACTACCCGGTCGCCAACTTCAAAAATGCGGGGACGATTTGTCACGGCCTGAGACGTGGGGGATTTCCCGCTAAGAGTTTGCTTGAAGAACCCCCTCAAGTGAAGCCCATCGGTACTCTCAATAAATTTCCTTATCTCTTCCATTTTTTCGGTATCGCCGATCGCTTTCGCTTCACGGTATTGTAAAACTTCATTGAGTTTATAAGCAATTATAAACAATAATGGTATTCTATTGTTGTGAGTGTTGAACAAG
>NZ_JAUBTS010000031.1:62074-73956 GCF_036705105.1 Microcoleus sp. B9-D4 | reverse complement strand
CCCGCACCAGCGCCCGCACCAGCGCCCGCACCAGCACCAGCACCAGCACCAGCGCCAGCACCAGCACCAGCACCAGCGCCAGCACCCGCACCAGCACCAGCGCCAGTGCCCGCACCGGCACCAGCGCCTACTCCAGCACCAGCGCCTACTCCAGCACCAGCGCCAGCACCAGCACCAGCGCCAGCACCAGCACCAGCACCAGCGCCGGTACCCAATGTTTTGCCGATCGCACCCACAATTACTCCCAATCCAGCGCCGGTATCAAATTTTTTGCCGATCGCACCCACAATTACTCCCAATCCAGCGCCGGTATCCAATGTTTTGCCGATCGCACCCACAATTACTCCCAATCCAGTGGTTGCGCCTGCTGCTGCGCCGATAAATCTCGCACCGATACCGACACCGGAGCTCGCAGCCAACCAGCCTCCCAGCACAAATCGTTTATTTTCGCCCAGCTTGCAAGAGCAAAACCAGATATCTAATTCCTTGCAACAGCGCAATTCACCTCCCGCGTCTGGGAATCTTGACGCTTCCAAGTTGCCACCTAACCTCGGCGCTGTTATTTTTCCCGTGGAGGAGAGATTTACTAGCGAGTTTGTCGATTACCTAAATTTGCCATCAACAACTGCGCTCGCCACCCTAGAAGATGCCCAAATTACCCTTCGCAGTGTCCAACAAGCCACAGGCATCAAACCAGCTCTCATTTATATCAGCTTTGTACCCAGGGGTTCTACAGTTGATCGGCCTTACAGCAGTTCCCCCATCTTGCGCGTAGAACAGCAAATTCAAGCCTCTGACGAACTAGAAATGATGGTGATCGCCCCGGAAGGCGTGCCCGTTCGCCAGCGCATCTCTGGAACCTCTCGCGCCCAGGTAATGGAAGCTATGGAGAGATTTCGGGCTGAACTGACTAATCCGGTAAAGCGCAATACTAAAAGTTATTTGCCCTTGGCTCAGCAGCTCTACAAGTGGATAGTAGCGCCGCTCGAAGCAGAGTTGCAAGCCAAAGGCATTGAGAATTTATCTTTTATCTCAGATATGGGGTTGCGATCGATACCGATGGGGGCCCTGCACGACGGCAAAGGCTTTCTGGTAGAGCGTTACAGTGTTGGATCGATGCCGAGTCTCAGTTTGACGGATACCAGCGCCACCAATTTCAAAAATACCCAAGTTCTGGCAATGGGGGCGTCGCAATTTCCAGAGATGAGTCCTTTACCTGCGGTGGAACTAGAAGTATCGACAATCACCCCGCAGCAGTGGCCGGGCAAGTCTTTCTTGAACGAAGCTTTCACCCTGGCTAATTTAAAATCGCAGCGCCAGCAGTATCCTTTTGGGATGATTCACTTGGCTACTCACGCCGAATTTCGAGCAGGAGAGCCCAGCCAATCCTTTATTCAGTTGTGGGATACTAAATTGCGTTTGGATCAGTTGCGGCAAATGGGATGGCACAGCCCGCAAGTTGAAATGTTAGTTTTGAGTGCTTGCAAGACTGCTGTGGGCGATCGAGAGGCCGAGTTGGGCTTTGGCGGTTTAGCCGTGCAAGCGGGGGTTAAATCGGCTATGGCGACTCTTTGGTATGTCAGCGACGAGGGCAGTTTAGGATTGATGACGGAGTTTTACGGGCAGTTAAAAACTGCTCCGATTAAAGCAGAAGCACTGCGGCAAGCGCAATTAGCGATGTTGCGCCAAGAAGTGCGAATTGAAGGGGGGATGTTGCACACTTCTGTTGGCAATCTGCCGTTACCCCCGGAATTGGCAAACACGACGAGTCAGAATTTCTCTCATCCTTATTATTGGTCTGCTTTTAGAATGATTGGTAATCCTTGGTAATAGGGTTTGTTTTAGTCGATCGACTGTTGGCTAATTGTGCGAGAGTTCGATCAGCGGGGTTGGGGAATATGGGTATAATCGATCGCAATTTAGAGCGCTCCTTCGGCGTTTGTGCGATCGTTTCACACCTAGATTCAGCAACGCCCGCTGATAATCTAATTGAAGACCTGCAAAAATATGAAGAGCCTGTTTGTAAATTTATTTAAATAAAGAAAGTGCGATCGCCTCTTGACAGGTTATACTATTATACCGAGAGTCATAATTAAACAGTGCTGCTGTCCGCCCTCTATGACTTGCGACTTAAATATGTTAACTAGAATACATATTCACTATCAACACCAGTATTTAACACATGAGTAAACAATTATACAAAGTTTTTGACGAAGTAGAATTCAAAGCTCAACTGCTTGCTAAATACTGGAATAATTTTTATACAGAAATTTCCGAGCATTTACCAGATACATATCAGCCTGAAATGCAAGAACTGTCTATAAAGTTAGACGAAGCTTTAAGCAATCTGGTTGATCAACTTCGTAATCCGACTCTGACTCTGGCGACTACAGGAACCACCAGTAGCGGGAAAAGCACTTTGGTAAATTTGTTGTGTGGAGCCGAAATTGTTCCTGTAGCCGTAAGTGAAATGAGCGCCGGGGCAGTCACTATCGAATATAGCAAGGAAAAGTCTCTAATAATCCATGAAACACCAGGAGCATTGTGGGAGTGCGGAGAATGGAGAGGTATTAGAGAGGAGAAAATTTATCAGCGCTTATATGAAGCAATGATAAGTTATATCGAAAACAGAGAAAAACAACCGAATTTAGCTTGTCCACAATCTACAATCTTTTACCCTTTCCGGCTTGTCAAAGAGTCTAAACTGGAACTACCACAAGGAACAAGGGTAAAAATTCTTGATTTACCTGGTTTGGCGTATGTGGGCGATCGAGGTAACGCAGATATTATTAAACAGTGCCGAGAGGCATTGTGCATAGTCACATACAATAGTGCAGAAACCGATGCACATAAAGTAAAAAGCTTACTGCAAGAAGTTGTACAGCAGGTAAAAGATTTAGGTGGTTCTCCTGCACGTATGCTCTTTACTCTGAATAGGATTGACGTTTTTCGAGCCGACGGCAAAAATTGGCCGGAAACAGAAAATCGCTTTGTTGAAAAAGCTATACGTGATATAAAAAACGAATTGACTGAACAATTAAAAGAATATACAGAAGATATTGAGAAGTTACAAGTTGTCAAACTTAGTACATGGCCTGCGCTACTAGCCCTTCAGATCCAAAATAATGATGATATCTATAGTGCTGAAGCCTGTAAAAAGGCAGACCAAAATTTTAACGGATTAATTAATGAAGATATATTAGAAGTCCTGCCACGTAACGTACAGAAATGGTCAAGACACGATCGAACACGAGTTGCTGAAGCATTATGGCAAGAATCTTATGCAGAAGAGTTTCAGCAGCACTTAAAGGAACATATTAATCAACACTTTCCACAGTTAGTAATCCCACAACTTATTGAACAATTTAATTTGTCGGCAGCAAATGCTATAACGGAATGGGCGACACAAACAACAACAGCTATTCTTAATAGTTCAGAAGAACGATATCAACAGGAATGTGAAAATATATCAGACATTAGATCAGAACTTGAAAATTTTTTAGAAGATAGCGATACTAAATTAAAAAAGCCTTTTAAAAAACTAGATACAAAAGTTAAACAGGTTCTAGCGGAAGATTCAAAGGATGACGTTGTGAAGTATATAAGACCCATAGTTTACGAACTCCAGCAGGGCGAACCATACAATGAATTAGGAGAAAAATTATATCCCCTTTATTCATGGGAAAACGAATTTCAAAAAGGAATTAACCAAGTCTTGGAAGCAGTAGCAAAGTCTTTAGAAACGGGAAAAGTAGACTTAGAAAGTCCGAATCTGAAAAAAGCAAATGTTTTAAATGTAAATTTGCTAGCAAGACACCTTACCCGTTTAATAGATTTAGGCTACACTGATTCCGTTGCTAAAGAAGGAAAAATAATGGAAGCAAAAACAGACACAGAGAAAATTCAACTCAAAAAAATTAATGATAACCTTAATGAACTAGCTATCCATCTTAGTATTGTTATAGGGGATATATTAACACAGATTTCTGCACAAGAGCTAGAGAGAATGTACCAGGCTGTCTCTGAACTCTTCCGTTGCCATGTATCATCTTTGCAAAAAGGAGCAAACACAATTGCACCTCATATAGCGATTAAATTTCCAGAATCAGAACTTAGTCAAGTTAATCACTCATTTAGATTTAACTTTCGTTTCCAAGCAGGCTTTGCTATTACCCAAGGAACTTGGCAGGAAGCAGTACAGGTTGAAAAAAAACAAAGAGCTTGGTACACCTTGTGGATATGGAAAAAAACTGTTTATGAAACCGAATATCAAGAACGTTCTAGCGATAATGCTAAAATACCCAGTGTAGAAGATTTACTTACAAGTTGGATATTCCAACAGGCAAAAGTGGAAGACTCACAAAGAGTAAATCAGGTCGCACGCTGGTTACTAGAACAAATAGATTCTCTCAAGAAAAGTGTAGACCAAATTCAGTATGATATTATTAACCGTTATCAAGAAAGGCTTGATCAGGCACACCAAGAGATTACTCTAGATTATGAAAAACAAAGAAACGTCTGGCAACCTATGCAACAAAAAGCTCAAAACCTAGCCGAAGAGTTTTCTAGCTTAGAACAAGTTTGGAAAGTTAAGTGAAGAGTTGATCATTGACTTTGTTAATCTAAAATTATTAAATTTTTGCGAGTATTTGGGAAGGCAGTGATATGAATTTAGATGAATTTTTTCGTCTTATTTATTTAAGAATAAGAGCAGAACTAGGACTAGGACGCAGCATAGAAACACCTGGCAAACGATTTTTACCCCAACAAACAAAAAATGAAACAGAAGTAACAGAAAACCGCCCAATTCCACCAAAAGTTGCTGCACCTGTAGCTTTGTGTCTTGTTGTACCAGCATCGGTGGTAGAAAATGTAAGAGAAAATTCTCCAATAGATGTCTCTGGCATAGAAAAACTCATAGATAATTCCTTATATTTTCTATGTACAACTCCAGAAGATGCGGATGCGACATGGGAGCTGTTAGACCGAACCGACGACGAAGATATTACAACTGTTAGTGAACAGAGAGAAGTTTACGTCCGAATTAACATTGCTGAGGGAGAAGACATGATTGGGAAGAAAGTCCCATATATTTTAAAAAGAAATCTCCCTTCTAATGGACAAGGTGTGGTTAGACAATTAGCTTGTCTGAAATATCTATCTGTATCTGGCTTAGAAAACTTTAACCGCATTTAAGGAACCTCAAAATGGATTGGAAAACAGCATCTTCTTACTATGAGGCTCGTCTGAGCGACGCTCTCAACGTGCAGCGACACGCGCTTAACTTGGCTATGTTACCCCAAGCTGAAGTTCCTGCTCGATTAAAAGAGGTACTTTTACAAGAAGCAGAACCAACTCGTCGTCAACTGGAAAGACTTAAAAAACGTGAATTTCGCATCGCTGTTGTCGGGTTAGAAAAAGCAGGAAAAAGCACCTTTATTAATGCTTGGTTGCAATGTGATTTACTTCCAGCAAAGGGAGGAAGATGCACATTTACCACAACACAAATTTATTCAGTTGAAAACGAGTCTGAACAAAGGCTGGAAGTACAAGCGAGAACCGAAGAAGAGTTTATCAACTTACTCAAGGAACTGGAGAAAGTTGGGGCGAAAGAAGACCTAAATACTATACGAACAAACGAAATAACTTTACAACAGGTAAGAAGAGAAGGTAATCTGACTTTTCCCTTTACTAGGCTTGAAGATATTAAAGAACCACTCAAGAAGTATGTAGCGGATGAAAAGTATGCTCACGCTGTTTTAGAGGCGAGACTTTATACTAACAAGCTTGCTCAGGCTGAAGGGATTGTTTTTTATGATGTTCCCGGTTTAGATTCAGGTTTAGCAAAGCACGTTGATGAAGCACAAGCAATGCTCTCTGACTGTGATGCGGTGATATTGGTACAACGGTTTACTAGCCTCCGAGAAAAGGAACTAGAAATAATCAAGTTTACCGAACTTGGCGATAAAAACGTCACGGTTGCTGATAAGCTTTTTGTATTTTTAAGTCGGATTGATTCATTAGGTAGTGCAGAGGCACTTAAAACACATATTGAAGAAGCATCTCAAGACTGGTTAAAGCGTGCAAAGCTTCCACCTGAACGCATTGTATATGGTTCAGCCGGAGCCTATCTAATTTTGAATGGTTTAGCAGAAGAACAGACTAAGTTAGAGATTGGGGATGCAAGTAATATCGAAGCTCAGTTAAAGAGACTGACTGGAATTACCGATGAAGAAACTCTGAATAAAAATGGTACTGGCATTCCAGAAATTAAGGAAAAAATATTTAACTATATCAACACTGAGCGTGTCTCGATTTAAAAAAAAAGATGCGAAGCTTCTATCAATAAAATTTTCAGCAATTCCGAACAGATTTATATTACAGTCAGCAAAAAGTATCCAAAAAATCCTGAAGAAGCCAAGCTATTTGAAGAAAATAATCGGCGGGTTTTCTTTACCGAATGGTGGAATCAAAAATGGGAAACAATCAAAGCTGATTTACAAAAATACTATGAATATTCTGTTGTAAACAAATCCTTAGATAGTTCTAATGCTAAGTCATTCACTCAAATAGAAAAATTTAGAGAACGATATTTACAAATCGTTGAGAATGAAATGCAGAAACTCAGGGAGGAAACATTTAAAAAGAAAGATACTATCTTTCTTGCTAACTCCAATCCAGAGTTTGACCGCATGAAAGCCAATTTTGCTTGGCGTGATGATTTGTACGGTGATATTAGTAAGCTTCTCTCTGCAATTGCTCATCAACTTGCTTTAGAACTTAAGGATGAAGCCTTAAAATTAGTTGAATATATGACAAGTTTATTATGGGAAAGTAATCAAGTAAAACCCAGGCTCATTGAAAATTCAGAGGAATATTTTTTAGCAAAACTAGAGAATAGCTTAAGCGTATTATTTTTACGCTTTGCACGTCCAGTGGCTGAAGCGCTGATTCGCGGTCCAGTTAATAGTGATACTCGAAATAAAATAATCAAAAGTTTAGGGGTAGATATTGAAATTATTGATAACTACTATAGTGGGGAAGAAGTTGCATTTAGGGTTCTCAAAAAATATGTAAAATATGGTTCAGATTTACTATTTAATTCGGAGATTCGGCAACAAGTATTAGGAGTTACAGGAATAGCAACACAAATTGCTGGGGTAGCAGCGCAAATAGTGGGAGATTTTTCTAATGACATAAAATCGCCACAAGAAGAAGCTGTAGTTTTTGAGGTAGGAAATGATATTAGTGCGTTTGAAGAATACTTAATTTATGCAATTTTCAGTGCGGCTGGTTTCGAGTCATACTGTATTCAAGAACTGAAGGGTTTAGTTGATAGTTTCCGAGACAAAGAAGGTACTTGGACTGGCGTTGCTCTCAATGAGTGGTTGCAGGGAAATCCACTTCTGTTTGCTGAAATACCTAATAACTTGAAGTCACAAGAATCGAATTTAGAAGTTAGCGAACGATTGAGGCAATTATCTATTGCTTTAAAAAGAAGTCGTTCGCCGGAGGTACTGTGAGGGACTGAAACTACAGGAAAATAGACCTTTTGCAAAAGTCCTTTTAATGCAATTAAAGGACGGGAGCTCCGGCCCATCCCACAAAAATCATCTTTTCTTGTGGAATGGGGCGGAGATCCCGTCTTAGCTATTTTTTGCAAGAGGTCTAATTTAACATAAGTCTGCAGGTTCGATCGCCCAAAACATCTTCCCCCATCATCAATCCGCTTCTAATCCGCCGGAATCATCCCCGATCGCACCCTGAACATCCTCTCAGCAACGGCGGATGAACCAAAAGAACCCTAAAACCCAGGAAATAGAGGGGGGGTACGTTTGATGTGTTGGTGCGCGCAAATGGCGCGATCGCCCCCTCAAGTGCAATTCCTAACCTCGTATCAATCTCCCTGCGGCAAATTCTCCAGCCAAACCTCTAAATCCTCGATCGACTGAAAATCTAACAATTCCTCTGCTAGAGTTTCAATTTGCTCGATCGACAAATCAGCAATTCTAGTCGTGATAGATTCCGGTAATGTTCCAACTCGCCGATTTAACAGACGGCGATTTAACTGACGTAAAATCAAGGCTCTTCCTTCTTGTTCGCGGCCTTGCACAATGCCTTGTTCAATGCCTTGCTCAAGGCCTTCTTCCTTTGCTTCCCGATAAAACCGAGTTTCCTCAAGCGTAATCCCTAACATCGCCTCTGCCTCCCTTCGGTTCAAATTTGTAAACTTGTAAACCAGTATTGTCGTCAGCATCTCTATTATGGCGCGACTCGCTGCCTCAGATTCCTCCCGCTGCGATCGCGCCAGCAACAATCGCGCCGCTTCCGGCGTACTCGCTTCGTCGATCGTCGTCAAAGCCATCAGCGCCACCCCCAGCGGCAACTGTTCAAGATCCCCCAACTCATCCAAATATACGCGATGCACCTGATTGCAGTTCAAGAGCGATCTATACGGATGCGTGTCTGATTGTTCAGTCGATCGACTCGGATAAATTACCACCGCTTCCCAATCTGTAAATCGTTGACGGTTGCGATAAAAATACAAAAACGACTCACCAAACAATCGCTCATAAAGCAATTCATCCCGCTGAAACTGCACCTCACAGAAATATACAACTCCAGGCTCAGCATCCGGCGGCAAAAACACCCCATCAATTTCAAACTTCGGTTCCTTCACCGCAACGGAGTCAAATCGATACTGTTCCGCATTCGATGGTGACTCTTCCAATAGCTCAAACAGCAGCGTCGGAGCTTCTTGAAATAACTTGTAAAATATAGAATCTCGACGCATTAACCCAACATCTCCTCTAACCTATGAAAATGCTCGAACCGTCAGTCGATTTTAGATTTTAGATTTTAGATTTGACTCGCCTTGATAAATCTGGGAGATTGAGCTTTAGTCTAAAATTTGGGGAGTATCCACAACCATTGTCCGGGGCTTCCGTTTTTTTGCTGGTTGCAAAAACAGCAAATGGGTAATCAGCTCAATCAATTCTAAAGGATTCCAGATAGCCCCAGAACAAAAAACATCCTATATTTTCAGTCCTAGACGCACTCCCGACAAAGAAACGGGGTTTTTTACTTAATCTCTGGGTAAAAACGAAGGATTTTCCTAAAACCAGGTTTCGGGCCCCATCTGCGTAAGTCCTAATTTTGTTAATCGGCGATCGAATTTCGCGCATCAGCATTCCGTGTTTCCTTACTTGGAACTCGTCCAACCTCAAGCCCTCAGCCAGAATCCACAAGCGTGACTTGACGGGGAGACACTCGTCTGGTGGGTCAATAGTAGCTTGTTTGATGCGTCCGCGCGATCGCCCACTCGCACCTCAACAACCGCCAACCACTCATAATTGCCACAAAAATTCAAAATCCCAAACCCAAAACTGCCCAACCCCAGTACGATCGATCTAGTTAGCAAAAATAAGTAAAAACACTACCGGAGTAATTTTTATGGATCTGGTCGTACTCCAGAACTGGCTGGACAACATCTCCTTTGCCGTTTTGTTCTCAACAATGCTCATTTACTGGGTTGGCGCAGCATTCCCCGGCATTCCCTACCTATCAGCCCTAGGAACCGCAGGAATGGCCGTCGCCAACCTATCCATCGCCGCTTTACTCGGTTCTCGATGGATAGAAGCCGGCTACTTCCCCTTAAGCAATCTCTACGAATCCCTATTTTTCCTAGTTTGGGGAATCACCGCCATCCACCTAGTCGCGGAAAACATGAGCCGTTCCCGCTTAGTAGGAGTAGCCACATCCCCCGTAGCAATGGCAATATCCGCCTTTGCAGCCCTGACTCTGCCCGCAACCATGCAATCTGCAGAACCCCTAGTACCCGCCCTCAAATCAAACTGGCTGATGATGCACGTTAGCGTCATGATGCTCAGTTACTCAACTTTAATGGTAGGATCCCTGCTGGCGATCGCATTTTTGATCGTCACCCGCGGCCAAAAAATCGAACTCACGGGTAGTTCCTTCGGCACCAACAGCAACCGCAACGGCAACTACCGCCTCCAACGCCCACAAAACCCCGAACCTCAAACCGAAACAGTCGCCGACAGCGCCTTAGCTTTCAGCGAACCCTCTTTCAACTCCAACAATAACGGTTTGGGAACCACCGCAGTCCTTGAATTAGCCACCGTTCAAACCCCATCAACCGCCCCAACTCAAACCGCAGAACTTCTCTCGCCCCAGCGCTTGAATCTAGCAGAAACTCTTGATAACATTAGCTATCGCATCATCGGTTTAGGATTCCCCTTACTGACAGTTGGCATTATTGCCGGTGCGGTTTGGGCTAACGAAGCTTGGGGCTCATACTGGAGTTGGGACCCGAAAGAAACTTGGGCGCTAATTACTTGGTTGGTATTTGCTGCCTACCTGCACGCCCGCATTACTCGCGGCTGGCAGGGAAGACGCCCAGCAATTTTAGCCGCCACAGGTTTTGTGGTAGTTTGGATTTGCTATCTAGGCGTTAATCTGTTAGGCAAAGGTTTACATTCCTACGGTTGGTTTTTCTAATTCCCGATCCACCAATGGGTCACAGAAGAACAGGATAAGTCAAAGAATCGGGATTAATATCATCTCCGCTTGTAGGGTGGGCAATTCCCACCTTACTCAACCAGCGAGATTATAATAATTAACTCCCTCTTCCTTCTTCCCTTTTTTTACCCGATCGCAAAGTCGAAGGGTCTTCTTCCCTCTTCCTTCTTCCTTCTTCCTTCTTCCTTCTTCCTTCATTAAAATAAGGACAATTAATATGGACGAATCGCCAATATTTCCCCAAGAAGACGATGTTGTGTCTGCTCCGACCAGCGCTTTGATGTATCAATGTACATTCAAAGTCAGCGAATTTATGGCTATTATGCAGTCAAAATTGGTAGACGAAAAATTATTCTCAGACGGCCTGGATTGCGAGCTATTAAGTGCTGGCAAAGACTGGACTAAAGGAAAACTTAGAATGCGTCTGGAGTTCATTCCGCTCGAACCTGAAATCAAAGAGCAAAAAGCCCTTCCTGCCGCTGCCGAAAGATCTGACACCGTGCAAAACTACGCCGTAGATAGCTCAAATCAAACCGATATAGATGAGCCATTAAATCAATGTGACTCAACAGAAATAAATAATCATTTTCCTATTTCTAGGTATCCAGACCGCGACCCCCAAAGTATAGGAATGTGGAGCTAAGCTGCTACTTAGTGCAGAGGGAAAGGAGGAAAATTTTTTAATTTTTAGTTCAGAGTTTTGAGTTGAGGAGCTTAAAACAGCATCCTTCCTACAACTGTCAACTGTCAACTGTCAACTGTCAACTGTCATGGCTGAATCTTCCAATTGGACGCACCTGCACGCTCAAGTTCACCGGACGCTGCTGCAGCGACAAATATTGCCATCAAATCAGCGATTGTTAGTAGCAGTATCCGGCGGCCAAGATTCTCTGTGTTTAATTAAATTACTGCTAGATTTGCAGCCAAAATGGGGCTGGAATCTAGCGATCGCACACTGCGATCACCGTTGGCGTTCTGACTCGCAAGCGTCGGCTAATCATGTAGAACTATTAGCTAAAAACTGGGGAATATCCTACTATTTGGAAACAGCCTCGGACATTTCCAAAACAGAAGCAGCCGCCAGACAGTGGCGATATGAAGCTTTAACCGAAATTGCGATCGCCCACCACTACCCCTACATTGTTACAGGCCACACAGCCAGCGATCGCGCCGAAACACTCCTCTACAACCTGATTCGCGGCAGTGGCGCCGACGGACTTTCTGCCCTCACCTGGACACGGCCCCTGCTCGATTCTCGATTGCCGATTGCCGATTTTAGATTGGGGAATTCCGGCGAAAATCCTAACTCCCAAATATCTGCCGATTTTAAATTGGAAAAT